>NZ_CP028374.1:0-300000 GCF_003391335.1 Candidatus Purcelliella pentastirinorum
TTGTATTTCACCTATTCTTTTTAAAACATCTATTGCACTTTCTAACATATTCTTATTTGTAAATTCATTAAATCTTGAAATTACTATTGCTATTTTTGCATTTGATGCTGTTAATGAAACTTTTATAATATTCATAATTTATTTTTTTAATTTTAAAATGTGTATTTTATTAAAGTTAATGTTTCGGTGTCAATATTATTCTTAGATCAGATCCTATATATTTTATATCATTAAATTTAAATTTATATCCTTCAGATATCATTTTTATTTTGGGTATTATAAATGAACTTCTCGATAAATCACCTAAAATTTTAGGAGCCACATATAATATTAATTCGTCGACTAATTTTAATTTTATCAAAGACCCAGCTAGTGATGCTCCTGATTCAACCCATAAATTATTTATATTTGTTTTCCCAATCATATACATTAATTTTACTAAATCTATAATTTTATTGCTTGAATTTAAAATTATTTGTTTTACATATTTTGGCCAAATATTATTATCTTTTTTCAAACGAATTAACCAAATTTTGCTTTTATAATTAAATAAATTATACATAGGGGTTATAAGATTTTTACTATCTATTATAATTCTTAATGGTTGTAGGATGTTAATCCTAATATGTTTATTAGTAGAAATCAATATTTTTCTATTACTAAAGAATTTTTTTTGAATTATTAATTTAGAATTATCTGATATTATTGTTTTACTAGTACTTAATATAGCATCATTTAACATTCTAAATTTTTGAACATCATTACGAGATGTTATAGAAGTTATCCATTTACTTTGACCATTAGCTAATGCCGTTTTACCATCTATAGATATTGCTAATTTTAATTGTACAAATGGCATTCCTTTCTTCATTCTTTTAAAAAATCCTTTATTTATTCTCTCTGCTTTTTTTTTTAGCAACCCTATTTCTACAATAATGCCGTTTTTTTTCAATTCTAATAAACCTTTTCCTGATATCCTAGGATTAGGATCTAATGTTGAAATAATAACTTTTTTTATACCCGATTTTATTAATTCTTTGCAACATGGTGGTGTTCTTCCATAGTGATTACATGGTTCCATAGTAATATAAGCAGTAGCACCATTTGATTTATGTCCTGCCATTTTTAATGCATTTATTTCTGCATGATCACTACCTGCTTTAATATGCCATCCTTCTCCTACAATATTATTATTTTTTACAATTACACATCCCACATTTGGATTAGGTGAAGTTGTATATTTACCTAGATAGGCTAGTTTTATAGCATGGTTCATATAACGTTTTTTATACATTTTAATTTGTTAATAATTTTTTAAAATTTTAATATTATTTTTTGTTTATTTTAAATAATAATTTTTTATTAATTGATTTTTATCTGAAAATTCATAAATTATCGGAACACCAGTTGGTATATTTAATTTGCTAATTTGATTTTCATTTAAATTACTAATATATTTTATTAAACTTCTTAAAGAATTACCATGTGCTACTATAATAATACATTTACTTTTTTTTAATTGATTAATAATATTTTTTTCCCAATATGGAATTATTCTTTTGATTGTAGAAGATAAACTTTCACCATTAGGTATATATTTTTTTTTTAAATTTTTATATCTGATATCATTTGTAAAAAATCTTTTATCTTTTTCATTCATTTTTGGGGGTGATACATTAAGTGATCTTCTCCATGAATGCACTTGTTTTATTCCATATTTTTTTTTTATTTCATCTTTATTCATACCCTCTAAATTACCGTAGTGTCTTTCATTTAATCTCCATGTTTTATATACAGGAAGCCATACTTGGTTAAGTATTTTTAATATTATCCATAATGTATGTATTGCTCTAGTTAACATTGAAGTATATGCGACGTCTAAAAAATATTTTTTTTTTTTTAATAAATTTCCAGCTTTTTTTGCTTCAATAATACCATTTTCTGATAAATCAATATCTTGCCATCCGGTAAATTTATTTTCTTTATTCCAGATACTTTCTCCATGTCTTATGAGTATTATTTTTTTATTTTTCTTCATAAAATTTACTTTTATATTTTTTCTATGTATTATTATATGTTTTAATAAACTTGTCAATCAATTGTAAATTTGTGTTAAAATTTTAGATTTATTAAATATTTTTTCATTTTATAGATGTAATATTATTCTATGAATCAAGATGAATTGAAAAAAAAGGTTGCTGAGTATGTATTAAAATATATACCGTTTAATACTATTATTGGTATAGGCACAGGTAGTACTGTTTCTTATTTTATTGATGCTCTTAGTACTATAAAACATTTAATTAAAGGTGTAGTTTCTAGTTCTCATTCTTCAACTTTAAAGTTAAAGAATTTTGGTTTTTCTATTTACGATTTAAATAAAGTTAATAAAATTATGGTATATATTGATGGAGCGGATGAAATAAATCATCAATTACAGATGATCAAAGGTGGAGGTGCCGCATTAACTAGAGAAAAAATTATTGCATCTGTTGCTAATAAATTCATTTGTATTGTTGATAAATCTAAATATGTGAAATATTTAGGTTCTTTCCCTTTACCAATAGAAGTAATACCTATTGCATGTAATTATGTTATTAATAAAATGAATAAATTTGGTGGTATATGTAAATGTAGAAATAATGTAATTACTGAAAATGGTAATATTATTATTGATGTTTATAATTTAAAAATTTATGATCCCATTAAATTAGAAAATTCGATTAATTTAATTGATGGAGTAGTTACTGTTGGACTATTTGCAAATCGTAAAGCTGATTTATTACTTATTGGTACCGAATACGGTGTTGAAAAAATATATTGTTAATAGATTTTGTTGATTATTATTTTTTAATTTATATTAAATTTTTATTTATTTATTATAATTTTAGATTATTTTTTATTTTATAAGATTTTAAAATATTTTGGAGTTATGAATGTTTTTAAAATATTTTTCTTTATCTATAATTAATTTATTTGTTGGGATATGTATTGGTTTATTGATTAGTTATTTAAAAAATAAAAGAATATCAAAGATTAATCAATCGTCCGATTTTTTTATAAATAATGAAATTAAATTACATAATTATAAAAACATATTAACATATCATTTTTCTCATACTGCTGAATTATTAAGTAAGATATCTGAAGAATACAAAAATTTATATAAGCATATGTCTGAAAGCTCAAAAGATTTGTTATTTAATGATAATGAAAATAATGAATCTTTGTTTAAAAATTCAATACATAAAGATTCATTGATTAAAATGCCTAGAGATTATTCTGATGATTCTTAATATTTTAAGTCTAATAAAAAAATTTTATGATTTAGATTATTTATATTTTATTATTTGTTAAATAAATTTATTTTCTTATCAATTAATTGTATCATTATATATTGTTGTTTCATTAATTAAATTTTATTAATTTATAAATTAAATTTGAATTTTTATCTAACAGGTATCTTAAAATAATGAAAAATACAAAAAATAATTTGAGTACTTTATTACCTCGATGGTTTATTGTAGATGCAAGTAATAAAATTTTAGGTAGATTAGCTAGTTTTGTAGCTAATATATTAAGAGGTAAACATAAGGTTTATTTTTCCCCTCACATTGATGTTGGAGATTATGTTATTATTATTAACGCTAAAAATATTATTGTTTCTGGTATGAAATTTAAAAATAAATTATATTACTCTCATACTGGTTATATAGGTGGTATAAAATGTAAATCATTCGAGGAATTATATAAAAAATATCCTGATCGTTTATTAAAAATTGCTGTTAAGGGTATGTTACCTAAAAATGCTTTAAATGATCGTATATTTAATAAATTGAAAGTATATGTTGATAATAAACATAAACATTTGGCTCAATGCCCAATAATTTTAAATGTTTAATTGGATTAACTTGATATGTCAATAATTAAGAATTATGGTACTGGTAGACGTAAAACTTCTACAGCTCGTGTTTTCCTAAGTATAGGTAATGGTAGTATTTTAATTAACAAGCGTTCATTAGAAAAATATTTTAATTGTGGTAATGCAAAAATGATTATTTATCAACCATTAAAATTATTGGATTTAATTAATAAAGTTGATTTATTTATTACTGTTAAGGGTGGAGGAATATCCGGACAAGCTGGAGCAATTAGACATGGTATTTCTCGTGCATTAATTAAATATAATCTATCTTATCGTTTAAGTTTAAGAAAATCGGGTTTATTAACACGTGATTCTCGAAAAGTTGAACGTAAAAAGGTTGGGTTACGTAAAGCTCGTAGAAGTCCACAATTTTCAAAACGTTAATTTTATTTTTATTAAATAATTTTTTTATTTAATAATGAATTATGTATTGTTATAATATTATAACCTTTTACTTTAAATATATTATATAATTTTTCAACAATATATACTGAGCGATGTTGTCCACCTGTACAACCAAAAGAAATTATGATTAATTCGCATTTATTTTTTTTTGATATATTTATTAAATAATTAATATATTTTTTTGTTTTTTCTATAAATATATTAAATTTTTTTTGTTTTTCTATAAATTTTATTACTTTTTTATTTAGTCCATTTAGTTTTTTAAGTTTTTTTTTCCAATATGGATTAGGTAAAAATCTAACATCAAATAAATAATTTGTATAAGATGGAATTTTATATTTAAATCCAAAAGATTGAAAAATAATTTTTAGTATTTTATTATTATTTTTTTGTAAAATAGTATTTGAGATATTATTAAGTTTCATTATTTTGTTATTTTTATTATTTTTTCTTTTATATTTTATTTATTATTTTTTAATATTGATAATATTGTTTTGTATTTATAATCATTTTTTTTATTTAATTAAATTAAATAACTATGGTATTCTAATATTATATATTTATTTTTTTACATTTCATATTATAATTTAACTTAATATTATTTTATATTTATATTAAATTATTTTTTTTATAATTAAATTTGTTATAATTAATTTTATTTTTTGCAATTAAAATTAAATCACATATTTCTCTTACAGCACCTTTACCACCTTTATTATTAGTTATATATTGTGCTTTTTTTAAAATAAAAGGATGAGCATTAGATACAGCAACACTTAATCCTACTAAATTCATAACAGGCCAATCAATTATATCGTCACCTATGTATGCAATTTTATTATAAGATATATTTGTTTTTTTTATCAAATCTTTAAGTGCTTTTATTTTATTTGATTGACCTTGATAAATATATTTTATTCCTAAGATTTTACATCTATCTTCTATTAATTTTGTATTTCTTCCTGTTATTACAGCAACTTTTATTGAAAAGCTTAATAAAATTTTTATACCATATCCATCTCTTGCATAAAATGCATTTGTTTCTTTTCCTTTTTCATCTAAATATATCAATCCATTAGTCATTACACCATCTATATCACATATAAGCAATTTTATTATTTTTGCTTTATCTAATATTTTTTTATTTATTTTTCCATAATATGTTTGTTTATATTTATTTTTTAAAAACATGTTTTGTTTACCTCTTTTTAAAATTTTGTTTTATATAGTGTTAATTACCATTTATTTCATTAATTATTAACTAATTTAGTTTTTATTATCACTTTATTGGTTTTAATAATTTGATTTTTTTAATTTTTATTTTAATATATATAGTAATTGTTATTAATTAATATTTATAAATTATCTTAATATAATTAAGATATTCATAGTAAATTTATGTTTATTATTGTATATTATACATACAATATACATTGTTTTTATATCATTATGAATAATAATAAAGTTAAATCAATTATTTTAGATAAAATACCTTTACACGAATTACATGTTAGTGGTAATGAGTATCATATAAAGATTATAGCTGTTAGTGATATATTTATTGGTTTGACTAATGTAAAAAAACAACAAATTATATATAAACCATTAAGAGATTTTATCATTAATAATACAATTCACTCAATTTCTATTGAATCATATACATTGGAAGAATGGTCTAAACATTCTATTTAATTATTGTAATCAATGTATTAATTTATTATTTAATTTTAAAAATGTATTTTAATATTGTTTTATCATAAATATATTATATGAATAAATTTCGTATTTTAGGTCCTAAAAAATTAAAGGGAAAAATTAAGATTTCAGGTTCTAAAAATTCAGCTTTAGCAATAATATTTATTTCTTTATTAACTGAAAAACCTATTACATTAAAAAATGTTCCTTATATACAAGATATTGATATTGCTATTAAAATATTAACTAAATTAGGAGTTAAAATAGATCGTAGAGAATTTATGAAAATAGATTCTTCAAAAATTTGTAATAAATTTTTTTCTTGTAGTTTAATAAAATATATACGAGCTTCTATTTGGTTATTACCTGCCATAATTATACGTTGGGGTAGTGGTGAACTTCTTTTACCTGGAGGTTGTTCTATAGGTAATAGACCCGTAGATTTGCATATTTGGGGTTTAAAAGAATTAGGTGTAAAAATAAAATTCAATCGTAATTATTTAAAAATTGATAGTATTAATAAATTAATTGGTAAAACTATTTGTTTTAATAAAATTAGTGTTGGAGCTACAATCACTGTCATGAGTGTTGCGACATTAGCTTATGGTATAACTATTATAAAAAATGCAGCTAGGGATCCAGAAATTATAGATATTGCTAATTTTCTTAATAAACTTGGAGCTAAAATTATAAATGCAGGTGAGAGTAAAATTATTATTGTAGGTGTTAAATATTTAAAAGGTTGCATTTATAGTATAATGTCAGATAGAATTGAGACTGGTACTTTTTTAACAGCTGCAGCCGTATCTGGGGGAGATGTATTATGTTATAATACTTGTGTTAGTAATTTAAAAATAGTATTAAAAAAATTACAATTTACTGGAGCAAAAATTACCTATGGACAAGATTGGGTACGATTAAATATGATTGATAAATGTCTTAGGTCTGTAAATATTAATACTGCTCCATATCCAAGTTTTCCCACTGATATGCAATCACAATTTACCTTATTAAATTCAGTTTCTAATGGTTCTAGTATTATTACTGAAAATATTTTTGAAAATAGATTTATGCATGTTGCAGAATTTATTAAAATGGGGGCGCGTCTAAAAATTAAAAACAATAAAATTATTTGTCATGGAGTAAAAAAATTAATAGGTAATAAAGTAAATGCTACAGATTTAAGATCATCAATTAGTTTGGTTTTAGCTGGTTGCATAGCAGATGGTATTACCGTTGTTAAAAATATACATCATATTTACAGAGGTTATGAATCTATAAAAAATAAATTGAATTCTTTAGGAGCTGTTATAGAATGTATATAAAAATTAATTTTTATATATTTTTTGTATGTATTTTAAAATTTTTATATATTTTTTTATTAGTTTGATTATTTTATATACGAAATTTATATTTTTAAAGTAAATATAATAAAATCCAGGAGTTTTTTATGTATGCTGTTATCCAAAATGGTGGAAAACAATATAAAGTATTAGAAGGTGTTAAATTAAGAGTAGATAAAATTGAACTTCCTGTAGGGAAAAAATTTAAAATAAACAAGATTTTGATGTTTGTTAATAAAAATGATACAATAGTTGGCTTTCCATATGTATCTAATATCTTTATAAAAGCAAAAATATTATTTCATGGTAGAGATAAAAAAATAAAAATAATAAAATTTAATCGTCGTAAACATTATCGTAAGTTTAGAGGACATAGGCAATATTTTACTGATATTAAAATTTTAAATATCATTTTATGTTAATTAATTTTTTATTAAAAATAATTATTTGGGTTATTTTTTATGGCACAAAAAAAAGCTGGGGGTTCGACTAGAAATGGTCGTGATTCTCATTCTAAAAGATTGGGTGTAAAATGTTTTGGCGGTGCTTTTGTCTTTGTTGGATCTATTATAGTACGTCAAAGAGGTACAAAATTTCATCCTGGTAAAAATGTCTCCTGTGGTAGAGATCACACTCTATTTGCTACTAAAAATGGTTATATAAAATTCGAGAAGCGTGGTCTTAGGAATAAGAATTATGTTAGTGTTATTTCTTAATTTTATAAAAAAATATATTTATATAATTTAAATTAAATATAAATTTTTTATATATTTTTATGGAATATTTGAAAATGAAATTTGTCGATGAAGTTGTTATATGTGCTTCAGGAGGTACTGGTGGAAATGGATGTATTAGTTTTAAACATAATAAAAATATGAGTTATCCAATTCCTGATGGCGGGGATGGTGGAGATGGTGGTAATGTATGGTTATTAGCAGATAGAAATTTAAGTAATTTAATTGATTATAAATTTAAAAAATATATAATTGCTTCTAATGGTAAAAATGGTGGAAGTAATGGTCGATCTGGTAAAAACGGTCGTGATATTATAATTAAAGTTCCAATTGGAACTTTAATTATAGATTATGATACGGGTGCTACAATAATTGATATAATTAATTGCAATCAAAAAATATTATTGGTTAAAGGTGGTAAAAAGGGTTTAGGAAATATACACTGTAAATTATTTTCAAATTCTTTTTTGAATAATAAAAATAATGGTTCTATTAGTAAAAAACATTTTTTTTTATTTAGGTTTATTTTTCTAGCCAATGTTGGTATGTTAGGTATGCCAAATGTTGGTAAATCAACTTTTGTAACTAAAATATCAAATGTTAAATCTAAGATTGGGTTATATCCATTTACGACTATTAGACCTCATTTGGGTGTTGTTCGTTTAAATAAAGAAAATTGTTTTACTATAGCTGATATACCCGGTTTGATTGAAGGCGCATCTAAAGGTGTTGGTATGGGTGTAGATTTTTTAAAACATTTAGAAAGATGTGATATTTTATTGCATATGATTTCTTTATCTTCTATGAAAGTAAAGAATATAATAAATGATATTAATATAATAATTTATGAATTAACTAAATATAAAAATTTATTATCCAATAAAACATGTTGGTTATTGTTTAATAAAATGGATTTATTTAATTTAAATGAAATTAAAGATATAGTAAATGCAGTTATTAAAAAATTATGTTGGAAAAGTAATTATTATATTATTTCTGCTATTAATAATACTGGAATTAAAAATTTATGTTGGGATATTGTTAATTTTATAAATAAAAATATTTCTAAAATGTAGTTTTATTTATTTTGTAATTTTTATGATTAAATTATTATGTCATTAGCTAATGAGTGGCGTCCTAAAATATTTGATGATGTAGTTGGTCAAAAATATGTATTATTAGCGATAAAAAATAGTTTAAATTTAGGATTTATACATCATGCATGGTTATTTTCCGGTATAAGAGGTATTGGTAAAACAACCATTGCGAGATTATTATCTAAATCTTTAAGTTGTGAAATTGGTATTTCTTTTATTCCATGTAATATTTGCAATAACTGTAAGGATATAGACGATGGACATTTTATTGATTTATTAGAAATAGATGGAGCATCAAAAACTAAAGTAGAAGATATGCGTGATTTATTGGATAGCACACAATATTTACCGTTAAAAGGAAGATTTAAAATTTATCTTATAGATGAAGTACATATGTTGTCTAAACATAGTTTTAATGCTTTACTTAAAACATTAGAAGAACCTCCAACACATGTTAAATTTATATTAGTTACTACCGATTTTAGTAAAATACCTTTAACAATAATATCAAGATGTATTCAATTTAATTTAAAAAGTATAAATAAATTTGAAATGATTAAAAGATTGGAATATATTTTATCAAAAGAAAAAATAGCTATTGATTTGTTATCTTTAGATTTATTAGCTAATTATTCTTATGGATGTATGAGAGATGCTATTAGTTTAACTGAACAGGCATTATTAATAGGTAATGGTAAAATTTTTTCTAATATAATTATTAAAATGTTAGGTATTTTAAATAAAAAATATTATTTTTCTTTAATTAGATGTTTAATTTTTCGTAAAACAAAAAAAATGTTGTTGTTGTTAAATGATATATCTAATCATGATATTGATTGGGATATTTTATTAGTAGAATTATTAGTTTTACTAAATAAAATTGCAGTTATGAAATATTTACCTGATATAAATAACAATTGTTCAATTTCAGAAATAAAATTTTTTAAAGAAATATCTTTATTTATAACAATTGAGATGATTCAATATTTTTATAAAATATTGTTAATAGGTAGAAGAGAACTATTTTTATCACCAACCTATAAAATGGGTATAGAAATGATTTTAATAAAGGCTATTTTATATATTCCAATTAAATGATTATTAATAAATTAGGTTTGAAATATATTGTTTTTTTTTATTTAAACACAATATATAGATGTTGTCTGATTTTTTATATTTATTATATATTAAATTTAATTATCTATTTTAAATAAAATTTATTAATTTATATAATCTTTAAATTTTATATAAAATTTTTATAAATAATTATAGTTTTTTTAAAATTTATATATCATTGAGAGTTGAAATGAATAAAATAAAATATGAAACTAAAAATTTTAAATCTGAAACACAGCAACTTTTGCATTTAATGATTAATTCATTGTATTCTAATAAAGAAATTTTTGTTCGTGAATTGATTTCTAATGCTTCAGATGCTATAGAAAAATTACGTTTTCATATTTTATCTACTCCTAATTTGTGTGAACATGATGATATTTTTATTATAAAAATTATTATTGATAAAGATAATGGTATTATAAAATTTATTGATAATGGAGTAGGAATGAATAAAGATGAAGTTATAGTTAATTTAGGTACTATAGCTAAATCCGGTACTAAAGAATTTATTGAATTATGTAAAAGTAAAGATTTTAACAAAAATAATTATATTGGTCAATTTGGAGTTGGTTTTTATTCTGCTTTTATAGTTTCCGATAAAATTGTTGTACGTACAAAGAGTGTATTTGATAATAATAATGGTATTTTATGGAAATCTAAAGGAAAAGGTAATTATATTATTAGTGAATGTATTAAGAATAATAGAGGAACGGAAATTAGCTTGCATATACGTGATAATGAAAAAAAATTTTTAGATTATGATTATATAAAAAATATTGTTGTTAAATATTCTGAACATATATCTGTTCCAGTAGAAGTAAGTACTATATCTAATAGTAATATTCATAAATCAGAAAAAATAAATAAAGGTATTGCTTTTTGGGCTCGTAATAAGTCTAATATTACAGATAATGAATATAAACAATTTTATAAAAATATTTCACACGATTATGAAGATCCTTTATTATGGATACATAATCATGTAGAGGGAAATCAAGAATATATAAGTTTATTATATATACCTAAAAAATTACCGTTTGATATATGGCATAATAATAAAAATGGTATAAAATTATATGTTAATCGCATGTTTATAATGGATAATAACGAAGTATTTATACCTAAATATTTAAGATTTGTAAAAGGTATAGTTGATTCTAGTAATTTATCATTAAATATATCTCGTGAAACCTTGCAAGATAATTATATTGTAAAATCATTAAAAAAATCTCTCACAAGAAAAATTTTATCTAAATTAAATAGTTTAGCAAATGACAATTTAAATAAATATCAAATATTTTGGAATACATTTGGTGTTATTCTTAAAGAAGGTTTAGCTGAAGATATAATTAATAAAGATAAAATAGCTAATTTATTAAGATTTTCTTCCAATAAAAGTAATGTTGAAGATCAAGTAATTTCTTTAAAAGAATATACTAGCAAAATGATTAATAATCAAGATAAAATTTATTATATATCATCTGATAGTTATATTACTGCTAAAAATAATCCTCATTTAGAATTTTTTAATAAAAAAGGTATTGAAGTTTTATTTTTATATGATCGTATTGACGAATGGATGATTAGTTATTTATCTGAATATGATGGAAAAAGATTACAATCAATTAATAAATTTGATGAATCATTAAATAAATTAGATAATGTTAATATTAAAAAATTAGAAGAATATCAAAATACGTTAAATCCTGTTCTTAAAAAAATTAAAAATATTTTATTTGATTATGTAAAAGATGTGAAAATAACTAATCGTTTAATTAATTCACCTTCTGTATTAGTTACTGATTCTAATGATATGAATACTCAAATGATAAAATTATTAGTATCTACAGGACAAAAAGTACCTGATATAAAATATATATTTGAAATAAATCCTAAACATGGTTTAATAAAAAAATTGATAAATATAAAAGAAAATTCTAAATTCATAGAATTAGTCAAATTGTTATTTGATCAATCAATGTTAATTGAGTATGGTAGTTTACGTGAACCTAGTGCTTTTGTAAATCGTATTAACAATTTTTTATTAAATAAATTATAATATTTAATTATAATTTATTTATATAAAATAAAATTTTATATTTAATTATTTTTTTATATGTCAAGTATTTTTGATATATTTTCGTTTATTTCTTTAATTGTTTTATTACAATCTATTTTATGAAATTTAATTTTTTTATTTATTGATTTTTTTTTATAAAAATCTATTATTTTTTTCTGATTTTTTAAGTATATTTTTATTCTTTTTTTTGCAGTTTTTATGTTATCGTCTCTTCTAATAGTTAATTTATCTTTTGATATTTTTCTTTTTTTTAATATATTTTTTACATGATATGTCTTTCCAGATGATGAATCAATTCTTCTTCCTAATATTCTTTTAATTAATGTATTATGTAATGCTATTAATTCAAATACATAAGTAATATTTAAACCAATATTATCTATTGAATATGCTTGTTCTATAGTTCTTGGAAATCCATCTAATAATATTTTATTTTTTAAATTATTTTTTAAAATATATTTTTTTATAATTTTGATTATTAATTTATCATTAATTAATTTACCTGAATTTATTACATTTGAAATTTTTTTCCCTAAAATTGTATTTTTATTTATTTCATTTCTTAAGATATCACCTGTAGATATTATTTTTATATTATATTTTTTTGAAATAAATTTTGCTTGTGTTCCTTTACCAACACCTGGAGCTCCAAATAATATAATATTCATTATTATTGCTGATATTTTTTATTAAAGAAAAATTTCATAATGTAAAATTATAGGTTATTTTTTTGATAATTATTAAAATTATTCCAATTACGTTTATCTTTATTAATCATTAGTAAAGACTTATTAGGACCCCAGCTTCCAGCTGGGTATAAATAAATTTTTTGTTTTTTTATTTTCCAAGCTTCTATTATTAAATCTATCCATTTCCAAGCTTCTTCTATTTCTTCTTTTTTAACAAATAATTTTTGTATACCTATCATACTTTCTAGTAATAAATTTTCATAAGAATCTGATAAGTACGAATAATTGAATATTTCACTATAAGTACAATTTAATTTTATTGCTTGTAATTTATCTTTATTATTCAATCCTGGAGTTTTATTTAAAATTTGTATATCAATGCCTTCATTTGATTGAAGTCTTATTGTTATTTTATTCTGGGGTAATTTTATCAACGATTTTTTAAATAGATTTATTTTAGGTTTTTTAAAATAAATTACTATTTCAGAATATTTAATTGGTAATCTTTTCCCTGTACGTAAATAAAATGGGACTCCATACCATCTCCAATTATCGATATTTGCTTTTATACATACGAATGTTTCCGTATTACTTTTTTTATTAGCTTCATTTTCTTCTAAATATCCTTTTATATTTTTATTTTGTATAATATTAGATGTATATTGTCCTTTTACGGTTTTTTTTAAAACATTTTTATAATTAATTGGACGTAGAGATTTTAAAACAGATATCTTTTTTTCTCTTAATTGATCTTCATCTAAACTTTCTGGAGGATCCATAGCGATTATTGTTAAAATTTGTAATAAATGATTTTGCACCATATCTCTCATTTGTCCAATTTTATCAAAATATTTCCATCTTCCTTCAATACCAATACTTTCCGCTATTGTTATTTGAATATGATCAATTGTTTTATTATCCCAATTATTTATGAATAAAGTATTTGCGAATCTTAATGATAATAAATTTAGAATAGTTTCTTTTCCTAAATAATGATCTATTCTAAATATTTGTTTTTCTGTAAAATATTTTTTTATATGATTATTAATTTTTTTACATGTTATAAAAGATTTTCCAAGTGGTTTTTCTATTATTATTCTTGAATTTTTATTGTTTAAATTAGAATAATTTAACCCGTCACATATAATTTTAAAGGTATCTGGAGGAGTTGCAAGATAATTGATTATTATTTTTTCTTTTTCTTCTATAATATTTTTTAATTTTAAAAATTGAGATGGAAAATTTATATCAATATTATAAAAACTTAAACGATTATTAAATTTTTTCCATATAACTTCTTTAATATTTTTTTTATTAGAAATTTTAAGTGATTGATATACCATTTTAATATAATCTTCTTTACTAAACTGCACTCTTCCTACACCAATTATTTTAGTATCATTATGTAACATATTTTTTTTTTCTAATTGGTATAATGATGGTAATAATTTTTTTTTTGCTAAATCTCCATTAGTACCAAATATTATTAGATTGCATGCTTGTAAAATATTTTTATTTTTCATAATTCTTTTTTGTATTTAATACACATTATATTTTTGTAAGGTGGATTTATTATTTTTAATATTTTATTTTTTATTATTTTTTTATGTAATTCTATATTATTTTTTATATATTTTAAACTATAAAATCATTAATAATTATTATTAAATATATTAGTTGGAGCTCCGGTTAATAGACAAGAGGCTTTATTTGTCTTAGGAAAAGCTATTGTGTCACGTATATTATTAGCATTACTGAGTAGCATTACTATTCTATCTAAACCGAATGCAATTCCTGCATGTGTAGGAGTACCATATTTTAAAGCATTTAAAAAAAATCCAAATTTTTCGTTTTGTTCTTTATCATTAATACCTAATATATTAAATATTATTTTTTGCATTTTTATATTATTTATTCTTACTGATCCTCCACCAATTTCATATCCATTTATAATCATATCATAAGAATTAGAGATAATTTTATTTGGTTTATCTTTTAGTTTTTTAATTGTTGTATTTTTTAATGGAGCTGTAAATGGATGATGCATGCTACTGATAGTATAATCTGAATTAATTTTAAATAATGGAAATTTTGTTATCCAAATAGGTCTATATAATGATTTATTTATTAAATTTAAATCTTTACTTATTTTATTACGTAATTTACCTAATGCTTTAGTGGCAATATCATATTTTTCATCTACAAAAAATATTATATCTCCGTTTTTTGCCATAGTTTTATTAATTATATTATTCAAAATATTTCCTGAAATAATATTTTTTAATGGAGTTTTTATTTGATTATTTTGATTTTCTATTTTTATAATTTTAATCCAAAATAATTTATCAATATTATATTTTTTTAAAAATGAATTATAATAATTGATTTTTTTATTTGTTAATTTTATTCCTTCAGGAATGGATATTGCTGCTATACGATTATTTTTTTTTAAGTTAGATTGTTCGATAATATCTTTTATATCAATAATTTTTATTGGAATTCTTAAATCTGGTTTAGATGTTCCATATAATTTTAGTGATTTTTTATAACTAATTTCTTTAAATTTTTTTAATTTTATATTTTTAATATTTTTCCATAACATTATAATCATTTTTTCAGTTATTTTTTTTATATATTTTTCAGTAACAAATGAAGCTTCTATATCAATTTGAGTAAATTCTGGTTGTCTATCAGATCTTAAATCTTCATCTCTAAAACATTTAGCTATTTGATAATATTTATCTAATCCTGATATCATAAATAGTTGTTTAAATAATTGTGGTGATTGTGGTAATGCATAATATTTATTTTTATGTATACGACTAGGTATTAAATAATCTCTAGCTCCTTCAGGAGTAGATTTTGTTAGCAATGGTGTTTCTATTTCTAAAAAATTATTTTTTGTCATAAATTTTCTAATTAAATACATAATTTTAGAACGTATTTTTATTATTTTTATCATTTTTTCACTTCTTAAATCTAAATAACGATATTTTAATCTTAAATCTTCACTATTTTCTTTTGATATATTAATAGGCAATGGTTTAGATTTATTTATTATAATTAATTTATTAGGAATTAGTTCTATTTTACCAGTATTTTTATTTTTATTTCGATTTTTTTTATCTCTTAACTTTATTATACCTTTTATTTTAATACAAAATTCATTTCTTAATTTTGATGCTATTGCAAATATTTTTTTATCTTTTATATTAAATTTTACTTGAATTATTCCTTCATTATCTCTTACATCTATAAATATTAAATTACCTAAATTTCTTAAATTATTAACCCATCCATAAATAGTTACTAATTTATTTACATGTAATAAATTTAATTTACCACAATATTCAGTTCGCATATTTTAAATTACCTATTTATATTTTTACTCATATTTATTTTTAATATATTATTGTTTTATTTTTATATATATTATATTAATATAATATTTTATCTTGTAAATTTAAATTTATAATTTTAATTATGTTGCAAAAATTATTTTATTTTATATTATGTATCATATATAACTATTAATTAATTATTTTTTAGATAAAAAAAATTTTTTTTTATATTTTAATTTTATTTATTTTGTAAGTTATTTAATTTTATGAATACTATTTTATCAATTGATACTTCTTTTAATGTATGTTCAGTTAGTCTTTTAAAAAATAATAAGATTAATACTATATATAAAAGAACTAAAAATAATCACGCAAAATTTATTTTGTTTATAATAAACAAAATTATATTAGATAATAATTTAAAAATAGATAAATTAAATGTTATTGCTATAAACATTGGTCCAGGTAATTTCACCAGTTTACGTATTGGTATTAATGTTTCTCAAAGTTTGAGTTTAGCATTAAACATTCCTATTGTCGTTATGTCTTCTATGTTAATAGTTGCAGAAGAAGTTTATAAAAAATATAAAAAAAAAAAAGTACTTATTTTAATTAATGCTAAAATTGATAAATTTTATTTTGCTAGTTATATACTAGATAAATATAAAAAAATGAGTTTATTAGGAAATGAAATTATTATTTCTTCTAAAGAATTATTAAATATATTGAGTTTATATGACAATTCATGGGTTGCAGCAGGAAATGGTTGGAAAACATTTTTTAATATATTAAAAGATTTTAATTTAAATAAAAAGGTTAATTTTAAAAAAATAAATATTTATCTCCCTTCTTCTAAAAATATGATTTATATTGCTTTAAATTTATTTAAATTAGGTAAATTACTTTTGCCTGAAAATATTGTTCCTAACTATCTTTTTACTAAAATTCCATATACTAAATAATTTTTTATCTTAATTTATTTTATTTTATAAACGATATTATTTTTATTTTTGCGGTTTCATAACTGGAAATAAAATAACATCTTTTATAGAATGTGAATTAGTTAATATCATTATCAAACGATCTATTCCAATTCCTAACCCTGCAGTTGGAGGTAATCCATATTTTAATGCTTTAATATATTCATTATCATAAAATGTATATTTATTATTATCTTTAATTTGTTTTTTAAATCTATATTCCTGTTCTTCAGGATCATTTAATTCTGAAAACCCATTAGCTAATTCATGACCGTTAATAAAAAATTCAAATCTATCTGCAATTTCTGAATTAATATCATTTTTTTTAGCTAAAGGAGATATATCAATAGGATAATTTGTGATGAAAGTTGGATGTATTAAGTAAGGTTCTACTGTTTTTTCAAATATTTTTTTTATTATATATCCCTTTGTGCTATTAATATTTAATTTAATATTTAATTCTTTTGCAATTTTATTTAATTCATTAAAATTATTTATATTTTCTGAGGTTATTTTTGGGTAATATTTTATAATTGATTCTTTCATTGTCATTTTTTTAAATGGAGGCTTAAAATTAAAAATATGATTACCATATTTAATTTTATATTTTTTTTTAATTGTTTTTGTTATTTTATATAATAATTTTTCAGTAAATTTCATTAGATCTTTATAATTTTTATAAGCTATATATAATTCCATCATTGTAAATTCTGGATTATGATGTGTAGATATACCTTCATTTCTAAAACTTCTGTTTATTTCAAATATTTTATTAAAACCTCCTATAATTAATCTTTTAAGAAATAATTCTGGTGAAATACGTAAATAAATATTCATATTTAAAGCATTATGATATGTTTTAAATGGTTTCGCAATTCCTCCTCCAGGAATAGATTGCATCATAGGTGTTTCTACTTCTATAAAATTATTTTTTGTCATAAATTTTCTAATTTCATGTATTATTTTTGATCTAATTATAAATTTTTTTTTTATTTTTGCATTACTTATTAAATCTAAATATCTATATCTATATTTTAATTCTTTATTAATAACTCCATGAAATTTATTTGGAAATGGTTTTAATGATTTAGTAAGTATTTTAATATAGTTACAATAGATCGATAATTCTTTTGTATTTGTTATAAATAGTTTGCCCTTTACTCCTATAATATCTCCTATATCTAATATTTTACATTTTTCTTTATACGAATCATTAATTAATGAGTTTTTGTTAAAATATAATTGTATTTTACCATATTCATCTTGTAAAATAATAAAAGTAGCTTTCCCCATTATACGCAAATTTGTTATTCTACCAGCAATTTTAATATTTATATTTTTTTTTTGGAAATATATTTTTTTTTTGGAAATATATTTTTTTTTAATTTGCTTACTATTATTTATAAAATTAAAATTATTGGGAAAAGAAAAACCTTGATATCTTAATATATCAAGTTTATTTAATCTTGATATGATTTCTTGATTTTTTTTATTATTTTTTAATTGATTCATTTTTTTACCATTTTATAGTTTCATATTCAAACTTGCTTTAATAAATTTATCCAAATTACCATTTAATACATATTGAACATTTCTAATTTCAATACCTGTCCTAAGATCTTTTACACGAGAATTATCAAATATATAGGATCTTATTTGATTACTCCATCTTATATCAGATTTTTTATTTTCTATTTTTTGTTTTTTAATATTATTTTTTTTTATTTCTAAGTTGTACAATTTTTTTTTAATTTGTTTCATAGCAGTATTTTTATTTTTATGTTGTGATCTGTTGTTTTGACATTGTACAACAATACCTGTAGATATATGTGTTATTCTTACAGCAGATTCTGTTTTATTTACATGTTGTCCTCCTGATCCGGATGATTTATATACATCTATACGTAAATCATTTTGATTAATTTCAATATTAATTTTATTTTTTGTTTCCGGGTATACAAAAATTGAGCTAAAAGAGGTATGTCTTTTATTTCCTGTATTAAATGGACTTTTTCTAACTAAACGGTGTACTCCACTTTCAGTACGCAACCAACCAAATGCATATTTACCTATTACATGCAATGTTACTGATTTAATTCCAGCTTTTTCACCATTTAATTTATTAATTATTTTACTTTTAAATCTTTTTTTCTCTATCCATCTTAAATACATTTTTAATAAAATTGAAGTCCAATCTTGAGCTTCTATTCCACCTGATCCTGATTGAAAATCTATATAACAATTATATTTGTCATATTTTTTACAAAACATTGTTTTTATTTTTAGATTATTTATTTTTATATTAATATTTTTTATATATATATTTATATCATTAAGTATGGAATTATCTTTTGTATCAATTGATAATTGAAATAATTCTTTAACATATTTTATTTTTTTTTTTATGTTTTCTATATTATTAATAATTTCTTTTAAAATTTTATATTCTTTTTTTATTTCTTTAAAATTTTTACTTTGTTTAGATAAATATATTTTTTTTAAATTATTTTTCATTATTATAAGATTTGCTTTATTATTTTTATAGTTAAAAATACCTCCTAATATTTTTATATTTTTTATTTAAATCTTTAATATAACTTGTAATAGTATTAATTTCTATTTGCATTATTTTATATTTGATTAAATTTATAATTTATACTATATTACATTAAATAAAGCATTACTTATTATTTTTTTCTTTTATTTTTAAAAAAATCTATCAGAATATCAGAACATTTTTTTGTTAAAATTTTATTTTTAATTTTATTTTTTTTTATATTGTTAATTAATATTTTTTGTAAAATTCTTGTTATATTATTTTTATTATCATATGTTCCAAAAATTATTTTTTTTATTCTACTATAAATTAATGCTCCATAACACATTAAACATGGCTCTAATGTTACATAAATTAAACTGTTAGTTAATCTATAATTTTTTTTAAATTTAGCAGCATTTCTTATTGCTATTATTTCAGCATGTGCTGTAGGATCGTTATTATTTATCACACAATTTTTTCCTTCACCTATTAATTTATTATTTAATGTTATTACTGCTCCTACTGGTATCTCACCTATTTTCAATGCCTGTTCAGCTAATTTTAATGCGTATTGTATCCAATACCTTTTATTTATGTTATTTTTCATTTTTTTAGTTATTTATTTTTATATATAATATTATATTAATAAAGTTAAGTTTTATTATATTTTTGTTTTTTTATATAATTAAATATTTAATTTTAAATTAAAATTTATTCTTTTTTATTATTTATATTTTCTATAAATATATTATTTATTATAGATTTCTCTAATCTTTGCAATTCTACTACTTTTTCATTTTTTATTATTCTTATTAAAATTACTCCTTGAGTATTTCTTTTTATTATATTTATTTCTGATACAGGTATTCTTACTAAAGTTGCAGCATTTGTTATAATCATAACTTGATCACTATCTAAAACTTGTACCGCACCTATAACTCTTCCATTACGTTTATTTATTTTAATAGAAATTACTCCCTGCGTTGCTCTTGATTTAGATGGATATTCTTTTATTTTTGTACGTTTTCCATATCCATTTTCTGTGACTGTTAAAATATTTCCATTTTTTTTGGGCACAATAAGTGAAACTAATCTATCTTTTTTAAATAATTTAATACCTTTTACTCCATATGTTATTCTATTTGTTGTACGTATGTTCTTTTCTTTAAATCTCACTACTTTACCCATAGAAGAAAATAACATAATTTCATTTTTACCGTTAGTTAATGTTACATTAATTAACTCATCTTTATCACGTAAATTTATTGCTATAATTCCTTTATTTCTTTCTTTTTTAAATTTAGTTAATGATGTTTTTTTCACTATACCGTAAGCTGTAGCCATAAAAATATACAAATTACTTTTATATTTATCTATTGATAACATTGCTGTTATTCTTTCGTTTTTTGTTAATGGCAATAAATTAACTATAGGTTTTCCTTTAGTATTACGAGTTGATTTAGGCAATTGATAAACTTTTATCCAATATATTACCCCTAAACTAGAAAAACATAATATAGTACAATGAGTATTTGTTATTAATAAATTTTCTATGAAATCTTCTTTTTTAATTTTGGCCGCAGATTTTCCTCTACCACCTCTATGTTGAGTTTCATAATGAGATAATAATTGATATTTTATATAACCTTTATTTGATAATGTTACTATTACATTTTTTTTATCTATTAGATCTTTTGTTTTTAAATTACTTTTATTTAAATATATCTTAGTACGTCTTTTATCTCCAAATTTTTGTTTTATTTTATTGAGTTCTTTTTTTATTATTGATGTTAAATAATTATCATTATTTAAAATTTTTTTAAATTTATAAATTTCTTTATTTAGTAAATTATGTTTTTGTGAAATGTTTTTATATTCCATATTAGTTAATTTATGTAATTTTAAATTAAGAATTGCTTTTATTTGTTTTTTAGTTAGAATATATGTAAATTTATTATTTTTAATATAAATATCTTTTTTTTTTTTATATTTTTCTTTATTAAAATCTATATTTTTTATTTTTTTACTTATATTAAAATCCCATTTATGACTTATTAATGATTTTTTAGCTTTATTTAGTGTTTTTGAATTTTTAATTAAATTTATAATTAAATCTATATTAGTTAATGCAACCATCAAACCTTCTAATAGATGTGTTTTTTTTTCTGTTTTTTTTAATTCATATATTGTTCTTTTAGTTATTATTTCACGTCTATGATTTATAAATATTTTAATTATTTTTTTTAAATTTAATATTCTTGGTTGTGATTGATACAATGCTACCATATTAATACCAAATGATGTTTCTAATTTAGTTAATGAATATAGATTATTTAAAACAATTTTTGCTACTGCTTCACGTTTAATATCTATAACTATATTCATTCCACTTTTATCTGATTCATCTCTAATATTACTAATGCCTTCAATTTTTTTTTCTTTTATTAATTCGACAATATTTGATATTAATTTTGATTTATTTACTTGATATGGTATTTCTTTGATTAATATCTTTTCTTTTTTAGTTTTTTTATTTATTTCTATTTTACTTTTTGCTCTTATATATATTATCCCTTTACCAGTATTATAAGCATCTTCTATACCTTTATTGCCATTTATAATACCTCCTGTAGGAAAATCTGGACCTGGTATATAATGCATTAATTCCGTTAATGTTATATTATTATCATTAATATAAGCCAAACATGCATTTATTATTTCATTTATATTATGTGAAGGAATATTAGTAGCCATACCTACAGCAATTCCAGATGAACCGTTAATTAAAAGATTAGGTATTTTAGTAGGTAATATTTCTGGAATTTTTTCACTATTATCGTAATTATCTACAAAATTTATTGTTTCCTTATCTAAATCCGTTAAAAATTCATTTGCTATTTTTGACATTCTTATTTCAGTATATCTCATAGCTGCAGCAGAATCTCCATCTATGGAGCCAAAATTACCTTGACCATCAATCAATACATATCTTGAAATAAAAGATTGTGCCATTCTTACTATTGTATCATATACTGCTAAATCACCATGAGGATGATATTTACCTATAACATCACCTACTATTCTTGCGGATTTTTTATATGATTTATTCCATTCATTATTTAGTATCTTCATAGCATATAATATTCTTCTATGTACTGGTTTTAGTCCGTCTCTTACATCAGGTAATGCTCTTCCTATAATAACCGACATTGCGTAATCTAAATATGAATTTTTAATTTCTTCTTCTATATTAATTAATGTAATTTCTTTAGCTAAATTATTAATATCATTCATTTTTATTTATTCCTAATTATTTTTATAATATTAGTAAATATTTTAATTAAAGATATTTTAATATTTTAAATATTAATATCATTAAAATTTCAATGTTTTAAATTTATTATTTATTATGTTAATTTAAATCATTTCTTTCTTTTATTTTAAAACTCAAAATAATATTTATTATTAAATAATTATTTATAATATGCATTATAATATATAATGAATTAAATAATATTTAATTATTATTTTTAATTGTTTTTTAATTTATTAAACATTTAAAATTACATGTTTTTATTTATTTTATTAAAAATTTTCTTTTTTTATATTATTTTGTTTTAAAATATACAGGTATAAGAATTTATGAATCAAAATTTATTTGTAATAAAAAGAAATGGAAATAAAGAAAATCTTAATTTAGAAAAAATTCATAGAGTTCTTAATTGGGCATCTAAAGGTTTAAATAATATTTCTATTTCTCAGGTTGAATTAAAATCTCATATTCAATTTTATAATGGTATAAAAACATCTGATATACAGGAAACTATAATTAAATCTGCAGCAGATCTAATATCAAGTTCAGTACCTGATTATCAATATTTAGCAGCAAGATTAGCGATTTTTCATTTACGTAAAAAAGCATATGGTAAATTTGATCCACCTAAATTATATGAACATGTCATTAATATGATTAATTTAGGAAAATATGATTTTATTTTAACTAAACTTTATTCTAAATTAGAATTTGATCATATGGATAAATATATAGATCATTTAAGAGATATGAATTTTTCTTATGCGGCTGTAAAACAACTAGAAGGAAAATATTTAGTACAAAATAGAGTTACTGGTAAGATATATGAAAGTGCGCAATTCATATATATATTAATATCGGCATGTTTATTTGCAAATTATCCTAAAAGTATCCGTTTAAATTATGTATGCAAATTTTATGACGCTATTTCTACTTTTAAAATTTCATTACCTACCCCAATTATGGCAGGTGTAAGAACACCAACCAGACAATTTAGTTCATGTGTTTTAATTGAATGTGGGGATAATTTAGATTCTATTAATTCTACCGCTAGTGCTATTGTAAAATATATTTCACAAAGAGCTGGAGTAGGTATTAATGCTGGTCGTATTCGTGCTCTTGGCAGTTCAATCAGAGGTGGTGAAGCATTTCATACTGGTTGTATTCCTTTTTATAAACATTTTCAAACAGCTGTAAAATCTTGTTCTCAGGGTGGTGTTAGAGGGGGAGCCGCTACACTTTTTTATCCTATTTGGCATTTAGAAATAGAAAATTTGTTAGTCTTGAAAAATAATAGAGGTATTGAAGAAAATCGTGTAAGACATTTAGATTATTGTGTACAATTAAATAAGTTAATGTATCAACGTTTTTTAAAAAATAAAAAGATTACACTTTTTAGTCCATCAGATGTTTTAGATTTGTACAATGCTTTTTTCTGTGATCAAAATGAATTTATAAAATTATATTTATATTATGAAAATCTTAAAAATATTCGTAAAAAAAAAATAAAAGCATTAGATTTATTTTCTCTTATGATGAAGGAAAGAGCTTCTACTGGTCGTATATATATACAAAATGTTGATCATTGTAATACACATGGAGCATTTAATCCTTTATTAGCTCCTGTTCGTCAATCTAATTTATGTTTAGAAATAACATTACCTACAAAAGAACTAAATAATATTAATGATCCCAATGGGGAAATCGCTTTATGTACTTTATCTGCATTTAATTTAGGTACTATTAATAAATTAAGTGAATTGAAAAATTTATCTAACTTAATTGTAAGAGCATTAGATTCTTTATTAGATTATCAACATTATTTATTACCTTCTGCAAAAAAAAATGCTATAAATAGAAGATCTTTAGGTATTGGTGTAATTAATTATGCATATTATTTAGCAAAAAATAATGTTAAATATTCAGATGGTAGTGCGAATAAATTAACACATAAAACTTTTGAAACTATACAATACTATTTATTATCTTCATCAAATAAATTAGCTGAAGAAAAAGGTTCATGTGTTTATTTTAATCAAACATCTTATTTTATGGGTAAATTACCAATAGATACCTATAAAAAATTTCTAGATCATATTTGTGATGAACCTTTACATTGTAATTGGAACAAATTAAGAAAAAATATAAAAAAATATGGTTTACGAAACTCTACTTTATCAGCATTAATGCCATCAGAAACTTCTTCACAAATATCTAATTCTACTAATGGAATAGAACCACCAAGAGGTTATGTTACTATCAAATCTTCTAAAGATGGTATTTTGCGTCAAATTGTACCAGAATATGAAAGATTAAAGAATAATTATGAACTAGTATGGAATATGCCTGATAATAAAGGTTATTTATCATTAATTGGAATAATGCAAAAATTTGTAGATCAATCTATATCTGCTAATACCAATTATGATCCTAAAAAATTTTCAGATAATAAAGTTCCTATGAAAATATTAATTCAAGATTTATTATTTTCTTATAAATTAGGTTTAAAAACACTTTATTATCATAATACCCGTGATGGTACTAAAGATATACAAGATAATAATTTATTTATCAATCCCACTTGTGATAGTGATTCATGTAAAATATGATTTATTAAATAGATTTCATCTAGGATGCTTTATGATTTATACTATTTTTCCAGAAAAAAAAAATAATCAGTTAAATGAACCTATGTTTTTTGGTCAATCGGTTAATATAGCAAGATATGATCAACAAAAATATGTTATTTTTGAAGAATTAATTGAAAAACAATTATCTTTTTTTTGGAGGCCTGAAGAAATTGATATTTCTAGAGATCGTGTTGATTTTATAAATTTGCCAGAACATGAAAAACATATATTTTTAAGTAATTTAAAGTATCAAACATTACTTGATTCTATTCAAGGCAGAAGTCCTAATATAGCATTTTTACCATTAATATCTCTGCCTGAATTAGAAACTTGGATTGAAACATGGTCGTTTTCTGAAACTATTCATTCTCGTTCATATACTCATATTATTCGTAATATAGTTCATGATCCTTCAATTATTTTTGATGATATTGTTGATAATAAACAAATTTTAGAACGTGCTAGAGATATTTCTATATATTATGATAAATTGATAAATCTAACTAATTATTGGCACTTGTTTGGTGAAGGAATACATAAAATTAATAATAATAAAATTCATGTAGATTTGCACGAATTAAAAAAAAGTTTATATTTATGTTTAATGAGTGTAAATGCTTTAGAAGCTATTCGTTTCTATGTAAGTTTTGCTTGTTCTTTTGCTTTTGCTGAAAGAAAAATAATGGAAGGAAATGCTAAAATTATTCGTTTAATTGCACGTGATGAAAGTTTACATTTAATAGGAACACAATATATGATAAATTTAATGCGAAAGGGTAAAGATGATTATGAAATGTATGAAATAGCTAATGAATGTGAATTGAAATGTAATAATCTTTTTCAATCTGTAGCTGAACAAGAAAAAAAATGGGCCGAATATTTATTTTGTGATGGTTCTATGATTGGATTAAATAAAGAGATTTTATGTCAATATATTGAGTATATAACAAATATACGTATGAAATCTGTAGGTTTAGATACACCTTATGATATATCCCATAATCCTATACCATGGATTAATAGTTGGTTAATATCTGATAACGTACAATCCGCTCCTCAAGAAGTGGAATTAAGTTCTTATTTAATTGGACAAATTAATTCAGAAATTGATAGTGAAGATTTCCAAAATTTTGAACTTTAATTAAGTAAATAAAATATATTAAATTCTTTTATATCTATTATTTAAATTAGTAATTAGGTTGAATATAAGATTATTTGATTTATTTTCAATTTTATCTAAACAATAATATCCTTCTCTCTCAAATTGATATTTATTTCCTATTTTTGCTGTTTTTAAAGATTCTTCTACAAATCCATTTTTAATAATTAGAGATTTTTTATTTACATTATTTGTTAATTTATTTTTTTTTAATGGATTTATTTTATTAAATAATTTTTCATATAGATAAAATTTTGCTGGAATAGAATGTAATACTGATACCCAATGTATTATTTTTATATATTTATAATCTTGATTCTTTTTATGTTTACATGTACAAATTATTTTTTTAATTTCCCCTTTTTTATTTTTTATTATAAATTTAATAATTATATTATATGCATTTTTTAGACGTATTTTATTTCCTACCACTGGATGATTATATTTATTATTATTTTTATCTTTAAAATCATATTTATCTATATAAATTTCTTTATTAAAATAAATTTTTCTTTTCCCCATATTTTTATTGATTGGATGATTGTTTATTATTAATTGTTCTTCATATTTATTTGGAATATTTTCTAATATAATTTTGATAGGATTTATAATGGCCATTGTTCGAGGAGAATTTTTGTTCAAATCATTTCTTATACAATTTTCTAATAATGACATTTCAATTATATTATTTTGTTTGGTAACCCCAATTCTAGAACAAAAATCTATTATTGAATCTGGTGTATATCCTCTTTTTCTTAATCCTGTTATTGTTAATATCCTTGGATCATTCCATTTTGTTATTATTTTTTTTTTAATTAATTTATTTATATATCTTTTAGACATAATATTATATTCTATATTTAGTCTAGAAAATTCATATTGTTTAGGTCTATTTTCTATAGTTATATTTTTTAAAATCCAATTATATAAATTTTTATTATCTATAAATTCCAATGTGCATATAGAATGTGTAATTTTTTCTAATGCATCAGATATACAATGTGAAAAATCATACATAGGATAAATACACCATTCATTTGCAGTTTTTATATGTTCTTTATATTTTATTCTATATAAAATTGGATCTCTCATTAGTATTATAGGGGATAACATATTAATTTTAGCTCTTAAACACATTTGTCCTTCTTTAAATTTACCTTCTTTCATTTCTTTAAATAGTTTTAAGTTATCATTTATACTTCTATTTCTATATGGACTATCTTTTCCTATAGTTTTTAATGTTCCTCTATATTTTTTTATTTCTTTAGAATTTAATTCATCTACATAAGCTAATTTTTTTTTTATTAATTCAATTGCATAATTATATATTTTTAAAAAATAATTTGATGTATAATATATGTTGTTTATTTTAAATCCTAACCATTTAATATCTTTTTTTATTGATTTTATGTATTTTTTTTTTATTTTACTGGGATTACTGTCATCAAATCTTACATTACATGTACCATTAAAATCTTTAGCTATATTATAATTTATATATAATGATTTAACGTGTCCTAAATGTAAATAGCCATTAGGTTCTGGAGCAAATCTAGTTTTAATTTTAGAATATTTTTTTTTATTTAAATCATTTTTTATTATTTTTCTTATAAAATTATTTTTATTTATTGTGTTTTTATTCATGAAATGTTATTCAATTTTTATTTAATTCAAAAATTTTTTTTAAGAAACAGATATAATTTCAATAAAATATATTGAATTAATCAAATTTAATTTAATATAAATTATATTATAAATTTTAATTAATAAAAGATATCTTTTTTATATTAAATTTTTATTTTATTCATTTATCATTTTTTTTATATCTATATATTATAAATAATTTTCTATTTAGTATTTTACATATGGTATTTATTTATTATATTTAAATCATAAATAACTAAATTTTAGTGTTTTAAATGTTTAATTTAATAAATATTTTAGTTTTAAATAATTAATCTTTTATATTTTTTTTTCATAAAATTAAAAAAATGACAAAATATTATTTTACTTCTGAATCCGTATCTGAAGGTCATTCAGATAAAATTGCTGATCAAATATCTGATGCTATTTTAGATGCTATTTTAATTCAAGATTCTGAAGCTCGTGTTGCTTGTGAAACATATATAAAATCTAATTTTGTACTAGTTGGAGGTGAAATCACGACAATTGCATCAATTAACATTGAAAATATAGTACGTAACACTATTAGAAATATTGGATATATTGATTCTAATTCAGATTTTAATGCTGATTCTTGTAATATAATAAATATTATAAATAAACAATCAAAAGATATTAAAAGAGGTATATCTAATATTAATCCATATGATCAAGGGGCTGGTGATCAGGGATCAATATTTGGTTATGCTACAAATGAAACTGATGCATTTATGCCAGCACCTATTCTTTACGCTCATAGATTAGTTAAACGTCAATCTGAAGTTAGAAAAAATGGTAAATTATCTTGGTTACGTCCTGATGCAAAAAGTCAAATTACTTTTCAATACGAAAACAATAATATTATTGATATTGATAATGTTGTATTTTCTACACAACATTCAGAAGATATTTCTTATAAAGAATTAAGAGATGCTGTAATGGATGAAATAATAAAACCTGTTTTACCTGATAAATGGTTAAATTCAAAAACTAAATTTTTAATTAATCCTACTGGAAAATTTGTTATTGGAGGACCTATATGCGATTGTGGATTAACTGGAAGAAAAATAATAGTTGATACTTATGGTAGTACAGCCAGACATGGAGGTGGTGCTTTTTCTGGAAAAGATCCTTCAAAAATGGATAGATCTGCATCTTATGCAGCTAGATATATTGCAAAAAATATAGTTGCTGCTGGTCTAGCTGATCGTTGTGAAATACAAATATCATATGCCATTGGTGTTGCTAAACCAACATCTATTATGATAGATACTTTTGGTACAGAAAAAATTAGTATAAATAATTTAATTTATTTGATAAAAAATTTATTTGATTTACGTCCTTATGGGTTAATCAAAATGTTAGATTTATTACATCCTATTTATTTAAATACTGCTGTTTATGGACATTTTGGGAGAAATGAATTTTCTTGGGAAAAAATAGATAAAAAAAATGATTTACATTCTTTAATTTAAAAAAAAAAATAATAAAATATTATTTTTAATTTTTAATTTTTTTCAATTTTTTTTTTATTTTATATATTATTTTATTATAATTATTTTTTTTAAAAATTTCGGATCCAAAAACAAAGATATCTACTCCTGTTTTCGCTATTTTACTAATATTATTTATTTTAACACCTCCATCAACTTCTAATAAAATATTAGAATTATTTTTTTTAATTAGTTTATTGACATAATTTAATTTATTTAAAATAAAAGGCATAAATTTTTGTCCTTCTAATCCTGGATTAACTGACATAATTAAAATCATATCTATTTCATTCATAATATAATCTAAACAATTTAATGAAGTGTAAGGATTTATTGCTATTCCAACTTTACATCCATTTTTTTTAATTATTTGTATTGTATTATAAATATTTTTACTTGTTTCTGGATGAAAGCTGATATAATCAACTCCAATTTTAATAAACTGTTTTATAAGATTATCTACTGGTTTCGCCATTATATGTACATCAATAGGTATACTAATACCATATTTTTTTAAACTCTTTAATATAATAGGTCCCATAGTTAAATTTGACACATAATGATTATCCATAACATCGTAATGAATCATATCACATCCAGCTAATATTACTTTTTTTATATCTTCTCCTAATTTAGCAAAATTAGCTGATAAAATAGATGGTGCTAGTAAAAAATTTTTCATTCATTTATTCTTTCATACTTTATTTATTAAAATATTTTATTTAATTAATTCTAAATAATTTTAAAAAGATAATTATTATTTATTTTCTAAAATTTTGATAATTTGATTAGTTATTTTTTTAGTATTATATTTATCAGTTAAAATAGTAAAATCAGCTATATCTTTGTATATTAAATTATTTTTTTTTTCAAGTTTTTTTAATTTATGATATAAAATAGTGTTTTGTTTTTTCCAAAACAATTTTTTTTTATCATGTTTAGTACGAGATAATTGTTTTTCTATACTTGTTTTTAAATATATTACTATACCTCTAGCAGACAATCTATTTTTATTATTTTTATTTTTTATTGCTTCTACTCCTGTAGCTAATATTATACCTTGTTTATCTGTTAGTTCTAAAATTATTTTATTTTCTCGTTTTCTAAAACCTTCTTCTCCTTCTAAATCAAATATCCACCCTATATCTACTCCTGTTCTTTTTTCTATTTCTTTATCTGAATCATAAAATTCCATGTTAAGTTTTTTTGATAAATGTTTTCCTATAGTGCTTTTACCTGATCCTACAGGACCAATTAGAAATATATTATTTTTTTTCATTATCAATTAATTATTTTATTTAGATAAGTTAATAAATTTTAAGTTTTGATATTGTATTAATTTTATTAAATTTAAAATACAATTTATATTATTATTTCTCTATACATATCATAATATTTTTTATTTGGAAATAAAATTATTAATATGTAAAATTAAATTAAAATTATTTTATATACACTTTTTATTATTTTGTTAATAAATTTGAATTAATTATAAATTTATGTTTATTATATGTAATATATAATAATTTTCAATTTTATCATAATAATTATATGGCTACGTAGCTCAGTTTTGGTTAGAGCGCGGCACTCATAATGCCGAGGTCACAGGTTCAATCCCTGTCGTAGCTATTTTTTTGTGGGAGTGGCGAAATTGGTAAACGCACCAGATTTAGGTTCTGGCCCATTTTATGGAATACGAGTTCAAATCTCGTCTCCCACATAAAATTTGTTGGGGTATAGCTAAGTGGTAAGGCACCGGTTTTTGATACCGGCATCCCTGGTTCGAATCCAGGTACCCCAGGAAAAATTTATTTATAAACTTATATAAATTATATAATTTTAATGCTAAATTTATTCAATATTTTATTTATTTTAAACAATTATGAGTAAAAAATTTTTTATAAAAACATGGGGATGCCAAATGAATGAATATGATTCATTAAAAATGGCAGAATTATTAAAAGTAAAAAATGGTTATATACATACTAAAAATATAAATGATGCAGATATTTTATTATTAAATACATGTTCTATACGTGAAAAAGCACAAGAAAAAGTTTTCCATCAACTAGGTAGATGGAAAAAACTAAAAAAAAAAAAAGATAATTTATTGATATGTGTAGGTGGATGTGTTGCTAGTCAAGAAGGAAAATATATTTTAAAAAGAGCAAGTTTTGTTGATATTATTTTTGGGCCAAAAACAATACATTATTTACCAAATATGATTAATAAACTTATATATAATAATAATACAAAAATTATAAATATTAAATGTAAAACTTTAGAAAAATTTAATCATTTACCTGAATTAAAATATTTTAATTTTATTGCATCTATTACAATAATGGAAGGTTGCAATAAATTTTGTAGTTTTTGTATAGTCCCCTATACTAGAGGAAGGGAATTAAGCAGATCTGTTGATGATATTTTATTTGAAATTAATAAATTAGTTGATTGTGGTGTAAAAGAATTAACATTATTAGGTCAAAATGTAAATGCATACAAAGGTATTGATTCTAGTGGTAAAATTTACAATTTCTCTATGCTTTTACGTAAAATATCAAAAATACATGATATTAAACGTATAAAATTTATTAGTAATCATCCTTTATATTTTACAGATGATATTATTGATGTTTATCGTGATATACCTAAGATCATGAGTTATTTACATTTACCTGTACAAAGTGGATCAGATAAAATTTTAAAATTGATGAAAAGAGGACATACTATTTCTTATTATAAAAATATAATCAAAAAACTAATATCTATAAGGCCGGAAATTCGTATTAGTTCTGATTTCATTATAGGTTTTCCAGGTGAAAACGAAGAAGATTTTAATAAAACAATGCAATTAATTTCAGAAATAAATTTTGATCATAGTTACAGTTTTATTTATTCAAAAAGAAAGTATACTAAAGCATATTATTTAAATGATTTTATATCTTATAAAAAAAAACAAAAACGTTTATACAAGTTACAAAATTTAATAAAAGAACAAATTAATATATGGAGTAGATCTATGATTGGTACAAAACAAGTTATTTTAGTAGAAGGTAAATCTAAATGGAATAATAAATTTTATTTTGGTCGTACACATACAAATAAAATTATTAATTTTATAGGAAATGTTAATATAATAGGTAAATTTATTAAATTAAAAATTACAAATTTGTATAAAAATATGTTATTTGGTGAAATTTATAATTAATTTTTTTATGAATAAAATAATTTTAAATATAAAATTTTATATTGATTATCCCAGTTGGTTTCCTTGTAAAGATATTTTAAAATTTTGGTTAAATACTATATTTGAAAAATATTCAAAAAGAATTATTAAAATTACTCTTTGTATAGTTAATAAATCTATTAGTCGCGAATTGAATAAATTATGGAGAAATAAAGATAATCCTACTAATGTTTTAACTTTTCCTTTTGTTATTCCTGTTTTTAAAATATTACCCATTTATTCAGATATAATTGTATGTTCAGAATTGATAAAAAATGAATCCTTATTATTAAAACAATCTGTAAAAAATTATTGGGCCTATATTATAGTACATTCTTCTTTACATTTAATGGGATATAATCATAATAATTTTAAGTCAGCAAGGAAAATGAAAAAAGTAGAAAAATATTTTTTAAATTTATTGAATTTATAATTATTATTTAAATTATATTTAATTAATTTTTTATTAATTTTTAGTTATAATATATTATTTAATTTTAATTTCGATTCCTCTGAATTGTAATTCTGCATTATATGAAGATCTTACAAATGGACCACTAGCTATATATGTAAAACCAATTTTTTTTCCTATTTTTTTTAATGTTTTAAATTCTTTTATTGTAATATATTTTTTTACTGAAATATGTTTTTTTGTAGGTTGTAAATATTGTCCAATAGTTAACATAGATACACCATTATCATGTAAATCATGCATGGTTTTTAATATCTCATTCATTTTTTCACCTAATCCTAATATAATTCCTGATTTTGTAAGTATATTAGGATTTCTTTTTTTAAACATATAAAGTAAATCTAATGATGATTTATAATTACCACCAGGTTTTATTTCAGAATGTATTCTTTCAACATTTTCAATATTATGATTGAATATATCTGGAGGGTTATAAGTAAATATTGTTATAGCTTCTTTTTCACAATTTTTAAAATCTGGAACTAATATTTCAACTTTTATTTTTTTGTTTTTTTTACGTATTTTATTTATACAATAAGAAAAAAAAAGAGCTCCTCCATCTTTTAAATCATCACGATTTACTGAAGTTATTACTACATATTTTAAATTCATTTCATATATTAATTTAGATAATTTTTTAGCTTCTGAAAAATTTATAATATCTGGTTTGCCTTTATTTATATTACAAAATAAACATTTTCTAGTGCAAATATTACCTAATATCATAAAAGTAGCTATACCTTTATTAAAACAATGCATTAAATTTGGACACGAACTTTCTTGACATACTGAATGTAAATTATTTTTTTTAAGATTATGTTTAATAATATTTATATTTTTATTACTTTTTAGTATTTTTATTTTTAACCATTTAGGTTTTATAATATTCATAATAATAAATATAATGAAAAATTAATATCAATTTCTGATATTAAAATTTTTAATAATTTTTTTAATTAAGATTTTTTTAACATCATTAAATCTTATATTTTTTTTATAATCCTGCATTTTAGTCATTTTTATATTTTTATTACCACATGGATAAATATTATTAAATGGTTTAAGATTAATATTTATATTAAGTGCAAATCCATGATAAGTATATCCATTTTTTATTTTCAATGCAAAAGAACAAATTTTTTTTTTTTTTACATATATACCTGGAATATTTTTGTTAATTTTAGCTAAAATAGAAAAGTGAAATAACGTTTGTACAACAATATCATTGATAATATTAATTAATTTACGAACATTTAATTTTCTTTTTTTTAAGTTTATTAATATATAAACTATTTGTTGTCCTGGAGCATGATAAGTAATTTTACCTCCTCTATCACTTAATAGCACTGGAATATTATTAATGTTTTTAATATTTTTTTTGTTTATACTACTTGTACCATTAGTATATATTGGATAATGTTCAACTAACCATATTTCATCTAATGTTTTAGAATTACGTTTATTTGTAAATTCTTGCATTTTCTTAAATATATCTACCCAATGATTTAAACCTAATTGTCTAATTATAATATTTTTATATAATTTATTATTTTTTTTTTTCATTATAATCATAATGAATTAATTAAGTTATTTGAATATATTTTAATAATTAATATTTTTTTAAAGAGTATATTTTTATCTAAAATAGATTAAATGATTTTATTTAATATTAAAATATTTATTTTTATTAATATATTAATGATTTTATATATTAATTATTAATAAAATTATAATTTTATATATTTCATTTATTTTAAAATGTTGATAAAATTTTTAAATGTAACCAAACAATTTTTTCATTATTTTCTTTATGTATCATTAATTCTATTTTTATTAAAAATTTTAATATTAAATATATTTTTTTATTATCTAATAAATTTATAATTTTGTTAAAAAATAATTTACGTATATTATATATATAATAATTATTTATAGATAATATTTCTTTAATATTTTGTTTAAATCTTTTAATAATAATTAATATTAATAAATCGTTTTGTAAAAATCTAATTAATGTAATAGGACTATATTTATTTTTAAATAATTGTTTTAATATATGTATTGACCTAGTATAATTTCCATATAAAAGTGATTCACTCCATTGTGATGGATGAAAAAGTGCTTGATCAAATATTATTTTTTTAATATTTAATATATTTAAAGATTTTGTTAATGAAATTAATGAAATTATTTTTAGTATTTGATTAAGTGCTAAAATATTTCCCTCATAATAATAACATAATAATTTAATTATTTTATAATTTAAATTAAATTTTAATTCTTTAATTCTTTTTTTTATCCATTTATGTAAATATATACCAATAGGAGTATTACAATTTATTAAATTTACTTGTATTTTTGTTTTTTTTATCAAAAAACAATCTATTTTATCAAGTTTATCTGATTTAATTATTAAAAAAATATTTTTATTTAATAAATTAATCAATCTATTTATATTTTTAAATAATATTTTATGATACTGTTTAATAACGGTTAAAATTATAGTTTTTTTTTTTATAAAAAGATCATTTTCTTTTATAAAATTTGATATCATTTCAAATTTAAAAGTATTATCTACCATAATTCTTATAGTATTATTAAAATTAAATTTGTTTGCTAATTTTAATATATTTAATATACTATTTTCTTTTAAAAAAATATTATTACCATAAATAATATAATTATTACAAAATTTATTTGATACACATTTTTTGTATTTGTCAGAATAAAAAAAATTCATTTTTTTAATTTTAGTATAAAATTCAATTAACTTTTATTTTAAATTTAAATATTTTAACTAAAATAATATATATAATTATGATAAAATTTTTCATTATTATTTATAGTTTTTATACATATGTCTATTTATTATTAATATTATCTTTATTTGTTATTAATATATTAAATTAGTAAAAAAATTGTTTTTTAATTAGTAACTATGTTTAAAATTTTTTTAGGAATATATATTATTTTTATTATTTTTTTGTTATTTAATGATTCATATATTTTATTTATTGCCATTTTTTTTATTTCTTTATCATTTAAATTATTTGAAATATTTATTATTCCTTTTTTTTTCCCATTTATTTGTATAATTACTACAAAATTTTTATAAATTATTTCTTTTTCACATATAGCTGGCCATTTAGTTTTTTCTATATCATATGTACCATATATTTCTTTCCATAAAATAAAGCAAAAATGTGGTGTAAATGGATAAAGCATTTTTATTATTATAGTTATTATTTTTTTAATAAATTTTTTATTTTGTATTATATAATCAAATATTTTTGTTAATTCATTAATTAATTTCATTATTGATGAAATAGCTGTATTAAAACTTTGTTTCATTTCAATATCTTTTGATACTTTATTAATAGTTTCATATAATTTTTTTTCAAAAATTATTTGTTTATTAATACTAAAATAGGTTATTATTGATGTTTTATATTTATATTTTTTATATCTAAAAACTATTTTCCAAAAACGATGAAGAAATCTATTCATACCAATAATTCCTGATTCATTCCAATCTAATGGCATGTTAACCGGAGCTGCAAACATTATAAATAATCTTATTGTATCAGCGCCGTATTTTTTTATTATTTCTTCTGGATTTATTCCATTGTTTTTAGATTTAGACATCTTTTTTTTTCCATCATAAATTATTTTTTTACCATATATATGTTTTATATTTATTATTTTACCTATTTTATTTCTTTTAATAATTACATCTTCAGGAGAAATCCAAATACGTTCATTATTTTTACTTATATAATAAAAAGTATCAGAAATAACCATTCCCTGACATAATAATTTTTTAGCTGGTTCAGATGTTTTTACAAATCCAAAATCTCTTAATAACTTATGATAAAATCTAAAATATAATAAATGCATTGTTGCATGTTCTATTCCTCCAATATAATAATCTATTGGTAGCCAATAATCTGATGTTTTTGAATCTAACATGCCTTTTTTATAATTAGGACAAGTATATCTTGCATAGTACCATGAAGATTCAAAAAAGGTATCCAATGTATCTCTTTCAAGAGAAAATTTTTCTTTATTAATTTTAATTTTATTTGGTTTATATTTTAATTTAATTTTTTTATTTCTTTTTTTAATTTTTATATTTTCTGGTAGAATTATTGGAAGTTTATTTTCTGGTACTGTTTTAATTTTACCAGATTTAGATATAGCAATAGGAATTGGAGTACCCCAATAACGTTGTCTTGAAATATTCCAATCACGTAATTTATATTTAATTTTTTTTATCCCTTGTTTTGTCATTAATAATCTATACTTTATAGATTTATTTAATTTATTTGTTTTTAAATTATTAATTTCATTAAAATTATATAATTTGTTTTTTTTACGGACTAACTTATCATCTAAATATTTTACTTTTGGTAAATTATTTAAATAAATATTATATTTTTTAGCAAATAATAAATCTTTCTTATTATTATTTGGTATACATATTTTTGCATAATAATTATAATCTGTTACATTAAAATTTGATATCCAAATAGGTATTTTATTTTCATTAACAGGATTTATTGCAAATAAATTTGTATTTATACCATAAATATTATTTTTAGATGAATCATCAGTAAATTTAGTAAAATTTTTATATTTATTAACAAATTTTGATATTGAAATATTATTTTTTAATAAATATTTTGTTAATTTATGCCTTATAGATATTTTAATATATATAAAATCTTTAAGAAAATTTGGATTAGTAGTAAAAATTTTTATTTTTTTATCATTTTTTAATATTTTAAAGCAGATTTCTATTCCCTTAGTTCTACCAATCCAATTACGTTGCATGGTCTTTACTTCTTCAGGCCATAATGTTAAATTCTTTAATTCACTAAATAATTCTTCTGCATATTTAGTAATTTTTAAAAACCATTGTGATATTCTTTTTTGTATAATTTTTTCATCGCAACGCCAACATTTACCATTTATTACTTGTTCATTAGCTAAAACTGTTTTATCATTTTTACACCAATTTACTAAAGACTTTTTTTTATATATTAACTTACTTTTATACAATTTTATAAAAAACCATTGTTCCCATTTATAATATTCTGGTTTACATGTAATTAATTCTCTGTTCCAATCATATGAATAACCTAAAGATTTTAATTGTTTTTTCATTTTTTTTATATTTTTATATGTCCAATCCGATGGTCTTTTATTATTTTTTATAGCTGCATTTTCAGCAGGCAAACCAAAAGCATCCCATCCCATAGGATGTAGAACATTTTTACCTAACATTCTTTGATATCTTGCTATAACATCCCCAATAGTATAATTTCTAATGTGTCCCATATGTAAATTACCTGAAGGATATGGTATCATCGATAAACAGTAATATTTTTCTATATATTTATCTTCTTTTGTTATAAAAGTTTTTTTTTTATTCCAAAATTTTTGTACAAATTTTTCTATTTCTTTATGATTGTATATTTTTTTCATAAATTTTTTCTGAAGTTTGAATTTAAAATTTCAATATATTATTTAACTATTAAAATATTTCAATTAATTAAATTAATTAAATACTTAGTATAACTATATATTTTTTTTAATAATTTTTGATTATTTAAATTATTTTTATAATATAAATGTAATTTTTTTATTTTTATTAAATAATTTTTTATATAAGGAAAATTAAAATATTTTTTTTTATGTTTATCCCATTTTTTTTTTTCAGTGTTATTTAATGTATAATAAAAATTACGAGCTCTATAACGAAATAGTAAATTTTTAAATCTTTCATCGTATTTATCTAAATCAATTAATTTTAATTTATTAACATTTGTTTTTCTAATTATTTCCATTAATTGATAATCTTTATTTGTAAAAAACCTTTTATATAATTGACAATCTATATTATCTTTATATTTAAAATCATTTATTTTATGATAATCATAAATATTTTTTATTTTTTTATGAATCTTATATTTTTTTATAAAATCAATATTTTTCATATATTTTTTTTTATTTATTTTTAATCTTTTACAAGAAATTTCATTTAATAAATTTATTGGTATAATTATTGGACATTTATTTAGATAAATTTCTATTATGGATGATTTTTTATTTTTATTAAATAAATATTTTTCTTTATCATTTATATTATTATTTAGAAATAATGAAATATCTTTCATTATATTAAGTGCAACAAGTACATTTTTTTTGTAAATCTTAATAGGTAAAATTATATTTATAATGTTTTTTTTTACATCAAAAATATTAGAAATATATATAAATGGTATATTTTTATTTTTTTTTATTAAAGATAATAATTGATTTTTTTTTCTATTATTAAATAAAAAATTGAAGAATTTAGGTTTCTTTTTTTTAATTGATTTTATTATCAATATAGTAGCATATACGTCAGACATTGCATCATGTGAATCTATATTTTTATATTTGTTTATTTTCACAAAATCTTCCAAGCGAAAACTAGGAATTCCATTTTTTTTGTACGGCCATTTTATATTTTTAGGACATAATAAATAACAACTACGAATAATATTTATTAAATCCCAATTATTATTACCATTATACCAACTCCACATATATGGATGGAAAAAATTACGATAAAAAATGTTACGAGTAAAAAAATCATCAAATTTTATATTATTATATCCTATTATACAATTTTTTTTTTTTAAAAATAACTTATATATTAATTTTGCAAATTTTGATTCAGAAACTCCTAATAAATTAGCTTTTTGAGGAGATATTTTATGAGTTAATACGGATTCCGGATTTGGCAAATAATCATCAGGTAATTTACAATAATAAATTTTAGGTTTATCAATAATATTAAAATCAAAATCTGTACGAATAGCTGCAAATTGTGCTGGTTTATCCAAACTAGGATTTATACCAAAAGTTTCATAATCGTAAAATAAAAAAGTATTTTTAATCATTTTAAACTTATAATATTTCTGTTTATTATTTTATATAGTATATTATTGTATTTATGTTTTAAACACTACATAAATAAAATAATAAAACTTATAAAATGAAATTTTTATCTTTTAATATTAACAGTATTAGAATTAGGTTGCATCAAATAAAAGAAATTATAAAAAAACATAATCCAGAAATTATAGCTTTACAAGAAACCAGAGTAGATAATAATTTATTTCCTGTAGATGATATATTTAAATTAGGATATAAAGCTTATTATTATGGTAAAAAGGGATATTGTGGAGTGGCATTTTTAAGTAAAATATGTCCTTTTTATGTTTTAAATGATTTTCCAAATTACAAAGAAAATAATGAATGTAGAATCATTACAATAAAAATTTCAACATATATAGGAAATATTACTTTAATAAATATATATGCACCTCAAGGTGAAAATCGCAATAATTATATTAAATTTAATAATAAATCAGCTTTTTTTCTAAATTTATATATTTTTTTAAAAAGAATGATTAATCCAAAAGAATTAATTATTATCATGGGAGATATGAATATAAGTATGACTAATAATGATATAGGAATAGGTGAAAAAAATCGTTTATTATGGTTAAAAAGAGGTAAATGTTCTTTTTTACCTGAAGAAAGATCATGGATGCAAAAAATATTTGATTGGGGATTTATAGATGCATGGAGATTTAAAAATATAAATAATTATTTTAGTTTTTCTTGGTTTGATTACAGATCTTATGGATTTTTAAAAAATAAAGGATTAAGAATTGATTATATATTAATTAGCAAACCATTAATTCGGTATTACCATAATACTGGTATTGATTATTATATAAGAAATATGAATAGACCTTCAGATCATGCGCCAATTTGGATTGAATTGGATATTTAAAATTATAACTTATTAATTTAACATAACAAAATTTATTTAATATTGAGCAAAGATAAATCACATATACAAGAGAATAATTTCAATAATTTCTTAAGAATTGTTAATCTATTAATTCTTATTATCTTTATTGGATCGTTTATCATAGTATTTTTTAAATAATTTTCAACTATGTAATTTAAAGAAGATAATTCTATTATTATACTTTTATAATCTTTTTTTTGTAATAGTTTTTCAATTTTTTTTTTTGATATATATAAGTTATTTACAAGTAATATTTCATATTCATTTTGTAAATTTTTTTTATTAATTTTTTTATTTATTTTTTCATTAGATTTTAATAGAAATTTAAATATTCTTTTACTTGTTAAAATTAGTTTATTTAAAATATTTGATTTATAAAAATATGATATTACGGAAATTTTTTTATCAATATCAATAAAAAATTTATCATTTTTATAAAAAATTGCATTTATATAATTTTTATTATGACCTTCTTTATTATACAAATTAATCATTCTTTTTAATAAAAAATTAAATACATCATTAGTCACATTTAAGTTAAACAAATTATGATTAAATAATAATTTATTTTCTTCTATTATTTTTTTTACATCAATCAACAATTTGTTATGTAAAATTATTTTTATTATACTTATAGCTGATCTTCTTAATCCAAATGGATCATTACCCCCCTTAGGGTATATATTTATACCAATCATTCCAACTAAATTATCTATTTTATCTGCTATAGCTAATAACAATGATATATGATTAGATGGTATTTTTTTTACAAATAAACTGGGATAATATTGTTCTTTTAAAGAAAGAGCAATATTTTTATTTTCATTATCTTTTAATGCATGATACATACCTATAATACCCTGCATATCAGGAAATTCAAATACCATTCTTGTTAATAAATCACATTTAGATAACATTGCCGCACGTTTAATGTTTGTTATGTCAACATTTATTATTTTTGCTATTTTAAGAGATATATTTTTTATTCTTTTTGTTTTTTCTAACATGGTACCTAATTTTTCATGAAATAAGATATTATTTAAAGATAAATAATAGAATTCTAATGAATTTTTATAATCTTGATTTATTAAAAATTCAATATCTTTAAAACGATTGCATAAAACAATTTCATGTTCTTTTATTATTTTTTTATATTTTTTTATTTCTATATTTATTATAAAAATAAAATAAGGTACTAATATATTATTATTGTTATATATAGGAATAAATTTATATAAATTTCTCATAACGTAAATTAATATTTCTTTAGGTATATGAAGATATTTTTTTTTAAATGATCCAATTAAAACTATAGGCCATTCTGTTAATGAAGCAATTTCATTTATTAATTTATTTTCTGACTTAATTTTCCCATTAATTTTATTAATTTTATTTACAATCATGTTTTTTATTTTTTCTTTTCTTTTTTTATTTTTTACTATTACTTTTCCTTTATTAAATAAAATTTCAGGATATTCATCAGCATGTTTAAGAATTATATTTTGTTTACCCATAAATCTATGTCCAAATGTTGATCTAGAAGATTTTATACCAAAAATATCAATATTTATTATTTTTTTATCTAACATTATTAATAAAGAATGTACTGGACGAAGAAATCTATTATTTGTATTTCCCCATCTCATATATGTTTTTTTTTGCATTTTATGCAATATTTTATTTACTAAAATTGCTAGTATTTTTTTTATATACTTTTTATATTTTATTAATTGATTACTATTATTTTTTACATTAATATTATAATTATTTTGATTTATTTTAACTATATATTTATTAAATATTTTAAGATTATTTAATAAATATGTTTTATTTATATTTTTTTTAAATTTTAAATTATATATTTTTAAAGATATTCTGCGAGATGAATAATAATTATTTATTTTTTTATAGATAAAACTAAATTCATCTAATTCCCTTATAAAATTAATATAAAGTTCGTTGGAAATTACTTTTAATTGTTTATAAGGTAGTTCTTCTGTTCCTATTTCTATTACAAATATACCTTTTTTCATATAATAATAATTCCAATTGAAATTTTATTTATTTATTGATAAATAAAATCTATTTGTTAATATTTTCATTAGATTTCTTATACATAAAATATAATTTTGTCTTTCTATTACTGAAATCACATTACGTGCATCTAATAAATTAAATACATGTATTATTTTTAATATATTTTCATATATTGGATAAATTAATAATTTGTTTTTTTTTAATAAACGATTAATTTCTTTTTCATATTGATTAAAAATATTTATTAAAAAATCAATATTTGAATATTCAAAATTATATATAGAATATTCAAATTCATTTTTTTTAAAAATTTCACCATATGTTATTTTATTAAATTTATTATTATCCCAAATTATGTCATAAATATTTTCAATTTCCTGGACATGCATAGCAATACGTTCCAAACCGTATGTTATTTCACCCGTAATAGGTTTACAATTAATACAACCGACTTGTTGAAAATAAGTAAACTGTGATATTTCCATACCATTTAACCAAATTTCCCAACCTATTCCACATGCACCTAATGTAGGATTTTCCCAATTATCTTCTATAAAACGTAAATCATTGTTTTTTAAATCTATTTTTAAAAATTTTAATGAATTAATGTATAAATCTTGAAAATTTCTGGGTGATGGTTTAATTATAACTTGTAATTGATAATAATGTTGCAATCGATTATTTTTCATACCGTATCTACCATCATTGGGACGTCTTGATGGTTGTACATAAACTGCAGAAAAAGGATTAGTACCTAAAGCTTTTAAACAAGTTAGAGGATGAGAAGTTCCTGCTCCTACTTCTATATCTATAGCTTGATAAATATGACATCCATGTTCAGACCAATATTGTTGTAATAAATAAATTATTTTTTGAAAAGTAAAATTATTTTTTTTAAAATTTTTATTCATAAAAAATATTTAGATTTAAAATATATATTAAATTTATAATTTTTAATTTTAATATATAAATTTAAAATAATTTTATTTAAATTATAAATTAAAACTTATATAAAAATTAAAATTATTATTTTATTCGTTAAAATATTTTAACAAGCTTTTACTCCAATTATACACACGTTTTTTAGTTAAATGTGACTGACGATCTTCATCTATAACTAAACCTAAAAATTCTTTTGAATTAATTAATGATCTAGATTTTTTAAAATTATAATTTTTTATAGACCAATTACCAACAATACAACCATTATTTTTTTTAATGATATTATATATTATTCTCATAGCATCACAAAAATATTCTGTATAATCTTCTTGATCTCCACAACCAAAAATAGCGATTTTTTTATTAAAGAAATCAATTTTTTTTAAATATGGTAAAAAATTATCCCAATCAAATTGAACTTCACCATAATACCATGTAGATATACCAAATATTAAAATATTAAATGATTCAATATCTTTCTTTTTACTTTTAGATATATTGTATAATTTAACTTTAAATTTATTTTTTTTAAATTGTTTTTTAATTTGTTTTGCTACTTTTTTTGTATTACCAGTATTTGTACCAAAAAATATTCCTATTTTTTTCATTACATAACTCTCTATTTTTTTCTTAATATTATTTTTAAAATAATATAATTAATTAAAATATTTTTTTATAAATTTTATTTGTTTTTTTTATAAAAAACCAACCTATAATTAATAATATACAAATAAATGGTATAGATGCAATAGCATAAGTACCATTTGGATAATCGAATATCATAATAACAAGAACAAATATTAAAAAAATAATGTCATCCATGAAGTGTATGGCGAACCTGTAAGTCTAAAATAAATTTTATTTTCTTTTACTTTGTTTATTTTAGATCTTAATTTTATTTGACATAATATAATAAATATCCAAGATGATAAAATACCCAATGATGCAATATTTAATGCTATATTAAAAATTATTGATGGTATATAATAATTAAATATTACACCTATAAAATATATACTAATAGTAGTTAATATACCAGCATAAGGAATACCATTATCATTTATTTTATTCATATATTTTGGTGCCGACCCTCCCATAGACATTGAACGTAAAATTCTACCAGTTAAATATAAACCGTAATTTAAACTTGATAAAGCTGCTGTTAATACTACAATATTCATAATGCTATCTGCATATGGAATTTTTAAACTTAAGAAAACTGTAACAAAAGAACTTTGATTGGAATGATATTTACACCAAGGTATTAGTAATAATAATATTATTATAGAACCAATATAAAATATACCTATACACCATGTTATACTATCTATTGCTTTAGGTAAAATTGTATTACAATTTTTACATTATCCTGCTGCTGTGCCTATTAATTCTATTGATGAAAATGAAAAAATAATACTTTGAGTTACAGCGATAGATCTAATAATACCCAGAGGGAAGATACCACCTTGATCTAATAAAAGATGATATCCAGGAATAAATCCTTGTAATGTGTTACCAATAATTATAAAAAATATTCTACATAATATAAAAATTATTATAGCCAATACCTTGATTATAATAAAATAAAACTCTAATTCAGCAAACCACTTTACTGTTAACATATTCATTATACTTATAATAAATAATGTTATTAATGAAAATATCCATTGAGATATATGAGAAAATATAGTCCAATATTGCATATATATAGAAATTGCAGTGATATCCACAATACCTGTCATAGCCCAATTGATAAAATACATCCATCCTGTAATATAAGATGCTTTTTCACCAAAAAATTCTCTTGCATAAGATACAAAATTACTACTAGATACTCTGTGTAATATTAATTCTCCCAAGGAGCTTAAAATAAAAAAAGAAAAAATACCACAAATCAAATAAATAAATATTGATGATGGACCAGTTTGTTGTAATTCGTTTCCAGTTCCTAAAAATAATCCAGAACCAATTGATCCTCCAATAGCTATCATTTGTAATTGACGATTATTAATTGTTTTTTTATATCCTATATCATGTGAACTTAACCATTTTTTTTTTAGTAAAATATCTTTTTCTTTTATTTTTTTTAATTTTTTGCATTATAATGTCCTTTATTAATAAAATTTTATTTATTATTTTGCTATATAAAATATTATTTATGATTTTATTTAAAATCATATATTTAAAGTCATATTATAAATTTAAAGATAATTTAATCTTTTATTAATATTTAATTTTTTTTATATTTAATTTAAATGTTTATTTAATTTATAAAATTATATTGAAATTATGACCAATTTTAATCGTATCATGATAACCTGGATTTGTTATTTATCCTATGCATTTGTTGGTGCTTTAATAATTGTAAACGGTATAATAATGGAAAGTATTTCTAAATATTTTAAATTACCTATATTGAAAATAAGCACTAGTTTTACTTTTCTAAATTTAGGTATCTTAATATCTATTTTTTTAAATTTTTGGTTGATAAAAATTATTTCATTTAAAAAACAATTTGTAGTTAATTTTTTCTCTATTTTATTAATTATAATATTTTTAATAAATAATCATAATATAAAACTATTTTCTTTTTGTATGTTTATACTGGGAATAATTGCTGGTACAACAATATCTAATTGTACCTTTTTAATAATAAATTTGTATGAATTTAAAAAACGAGGTTATTATTTAATGATAACTGATTCGTTTTTTAGCTTATCTGGTATATTATTTCCTATAATTTCTATAAATATATTAAAACAAAATATTTGTTGGTATTGGATATATTTTATAATAAATATTATATATTTATTAATAGTAATATTAACCATTAATGTAACATTTCCTATTATAAAAATTGATAATTATAATAAATTAAAAATTAATAAAATATTCAAAATAGATACTTTATTATTGTCTATATCAGCCATGTTTTATATTTTTGCACAATTAACTTTTATAAGTTGGGTTCCTCAATATATGAATAAATATTTAAATTTAAATATAATGTATTCAGGAAAGCTAATAAGTAATTTTTGGTTTTATTATATGTGTGGTATATGGGTATTTAGTCTATTATCAAAATATATAACTTTACAGAAAATTTTTATATTTATGACTGGAATATCTACAATTTTTATGTTTTGTTTTATAAAAAGTACTATTTTATTATATCTTAATTTAAATATTATAGGTTTAGGTTTTTTTTCTAGTGGTATTTATATGATTATAATTACTATTGCATCATTAAATAATAAAATTAATAATTTTAATAATATAAATATAATTTTAACTTTTGGAACAATAGGTACTATGTTAACATTTATTATAAGTAATTTTATCATAGAAAAAATTAGTTTATATTCATCATTAATTATGTCAAATATTCTTTATTTTATTGTATTTATTTTATCTATTTTATCTTATTTTATTAAATTATATAAAAATTATTAATTTTAAATTTTAAAGAAAACCAATTTTGTTATATATTTCTTTTAACGTATTATTAGCACGTATTTTAGCTTTTTCTGCTCCATCATGGACAATATCCATTAAATATTTATAGTTATTTATATAATAAAAATATTTTTCTTGTAAAATAAATAATTTTTTTATTAAAATATCTATAACTTCATTTTTTAACGAATTATATGTTTCACCCCTAAATTTTTTTTCTAAATAAAAAAGATTTTTTTCTGACATACTAGATAAAATAATAAGTAAATTAGAAATGCCTTTTTTATATTTTGGATCATAATGAATAGTAGGTGGATTATCTGAATCAGTAATAGCTTTTTTTATTTTTATTTTTATTATTTCTTTTTTATCTAACAAAGAGATAAAACTATTTTTATTAGTATCAGATTTAGACATTTTTTTTTCAATATTTGACAAAGACAATATATTTGATTTATTTTTTATAATATATGATTTAGGTATTTTAAATAAATCACCATATATATTATTAAATCTTTTAGCTAAAGTACAACTTAATTCTAAATGTTGTTTTTGATCTTTACCAACAGGAACTATATCAGTTTTATACAATAGTATATCAGATGCCATCAATACTGGGTATGTAAATAATCCATTATTTAATTTACTCTTTTTATTTTCTTTTTTTTTTTTGAATTGAGTCATTCTTTTTAATTCATTAAAATAAACATAACAATTAAGTATCCAACTAAGTTGTACATGAGCTGGAACATGAGATTGTATAAATATTATACTTTTTTTAGGATCTATACCACATGCTAAATATATAGCAATAGTATTTAATATATTTTTTTGTAATGTAAAAGGATCTTGTTTTACTGTAATAGTGTGCAAATCAACTATAGAATATATACAATCATATTTATCTTGCATTTTTATCCATTGTTGTATTGCACCGATATAATTTCCTATTGTTAATATTCCTGAAGGTTGTATAGCACTGAACACAACAAGTTTATTCATAATTATTTACCTATTAAATTTTGAAAATTAAATTTATTTATATTAATATCAATAAGATATTATTTTATAAAAAATATAAATATTTTATATTATTATTAATATTTATTAAGTATTTTTTCTTAAATTTATATGGGTTTTATTAAATTTTAATAATCATCTATAGCTATTTTTAAAATAATATGATTTAGTATATATTAAAGATAATACTATTTTTTATATTATTAAATAAAAAATTTATGAAATTTGATTATTCTGGACATTTAAAAAATTTTTATGATTGGGATAAAAAAATAGCCCATGAAATAGCAAAAAAAGAAAATATTTTATTAAATGAAGATCATTGGAAAATTATATATTTTATAAGAGAATTTTATTCTGTTTACAAAATATTACCAAAAACTCGCATTATTGTAAAGTCAATATCATTTAAATTAAATACAACAGTTAAAAATAGTGTTTACTTATTTATGTTATACCCTAAAGGAATAATAACACAAGCAAGTAAAATAGCTGGAATACCTAAATCTATACATTGTTTTTAATTAAAAATTTATTTAATTATTTTAAAATATTATTTAATATGCATCTGAGTGGACTTGAACCACTAACCACTACCATGTCATAGTAGTACTCTAACCATTTGAGCTACAGATGCAATAATTTAATAATTTATTTCATAATATATAAAATTATTTTAAAAATATAAATTTTATTTACTTTAAATTTATAATTTAATTTTTTGAACTTAATCTTATTATTTCATTCGGTAATCTTTGTAATTTTATTATACGTAAAAATATCATAATAGCTGCAATACTCAATCCAATAATAAACCCATACCAAAAACCAACTGGACCCATAGCAGGAAAAATTATATCAGTTAAAGCAAAAATATATCCTATAGGTAATCCAACAATCCAATAAGCAAAAAATGTTATAAATAAAATTGTTTTTGTATCTTTATAACCTCTTAAAATTCCACTTCCGATTGCTTGTATAGCATCAGGAAATTGATATATTGCAGAAAACAATATTAATTTAGTTGCTAATTTGATAATTTTTAAATTATTACTATATAAAAAAACAATTTTATTTCTAAAAAAAATACTAAAACTTGCTGTAAATAAAGCTAAAATAATTCCAATTATATGAGCACAATAACCAGTAATAAAAACCTCGTTAATTTTATTCCTACCAATATTATATCCTATTCTTATAGTTGAAGCAATACCAATGGAAAAAGGTAAAACAAATAACAAAGAACTAAAATTTAAAGCAATTTGATGACCAGATACTTCTACAATCCCCAAAGGGGACAATAAAATAGCTACAATAGCAAATAAACTAACCTCAAACATTAAAGAAAATGCAATTGGCAAACCTAATTTAATTAAATCCAATAAAATTTTAATATTAGGTAATTTATTAAAAATTTTTTTAATATTTTTAATTCCACGATTATAATAAAACCATATTAATATTATCAAAAACATAATCCAATAAACAGAAGATGTTGCAATTCCACAACCTATACATCCCATTGCTGGCATGCCAAAATTACCATATATAAAAATATAATTTATAATTATATTAAAAATTAACCCAATAAAACTAATTATCATTACTGGTTTTGTACGAGATTGTCCTTCATATTGATTTCTCATTACTTGATAAAATAAATATCCTGGAACACCCCATAATAAGGTTCTTAAATATTTAATTACTTTTATTTTTAATAAAATATTAATATTATGCATTATTTTTATTAAATAATAACTATTCCATAAAATCAACATTATTAAACATGAAGTAAAAATTGCTAACCAATATGCTTGATTTATATATTTATTGAATATATTATTATTTTTATTAGCTCCATGTAATTGAGCTATAACAGGAGTTAAAGATAGTAATAACCCATGACCAAATAAAATTGTTGGAAACCAAATTGAACTTCCTACAGCAATAACAGCCATATCAATACTGCTTGCTGCACCTGTCATGATCGTATCTACAAAACTCATAGCTGTTTGTGTAATTTGTGTTAATATAACAGGTATAGCAATAATTAATAATTTTTTTGTTTCAAAGATATATTTATGTAATGCAAACATAATATAGTTTTATTTATATCAGATAATATTAATAATACCATAACTATAATGATAAAATTAAATTTATTATTTTAGTAAAAAAATATTCTATCAAATATTAAAATTAATTAAATATTATTGAGGTAAAAATGTTTAATGGTATAGTGCAAGGTACAGCTAAGCTCTCATCAATTGAAATAAAAAATAATTATAGAACGTATACTTTTTATTTTCCTAATAATATTATTAAAAATTTATCATTAGGATCATCCATTTCTAGTAATGGTTGTTGTTTAAGTATAGTTAAAATGAATAAAAATTATATAAGTTTTGATATAATTAATGAAACATTTAACAAAACTAATTTTAAGAATTTAAATATAGGTGATTCAATAAATATTGAAACACCTTTAACATTACAAGATGGAATTAGTGGACATTTAGTTTCAGGACATGTTATATGTACAGCAAAAATCATTAATATAAAATATAATTTAGATAACTTTAAATTATATTTAAAACTTAATAATATTTACTTTATGAAATACATATTTATAAAAAATTTTATTTCTATTGATGGTGTAAGTTTAACTATTTCTGAATTAAAATCCAATAGTTTTTGTGTGTCTTTAATACCAGATACATTAAAACGTACTATTTTTTTACATAAAAAAGTAGATGATATTGTTAATATTGAAATAGATAATAATATACAAACTATTGTTGATACTACCGAAAAATTCATAAAAGATCATATATCAGATATAATTAAATAAAAATTAGTTAATTTAATATTTTTTGATAATATATTAATAAAATTAAAAAAATATTTTAATTAAATAGATAAAATTTTAATTTAATCTATTTTAAAAAATAAATAATAACATTATATATGTTATTTTGGATATAATATGTATTATATTAATAAAAATTTTATAAAAGATCGTTTTCGTAATTTTTATCCTGTAGTAATTGATGTAGAAACAGCAGGTTTTGATCCATTTACTGACGCAATATTAGAAATAGGATTGATTACACTAAAAATGAATATAAACGGATGGTTAAAAAAAGACGAAATTTTACATTTTAATATTAAACCATTTAAAGGTTCTATTATTAAACCATCCGCACTTGCTTTTAATGGTATAGATCCTATGAATCCTTCAAGGAAAGCTATACAAGAAATAAATGCAATAGAAACAATATTTAAAATTATTAATAAGAAATTAGATTTAAATAAATGTAGTAAAGCAATAATTGTGGGACACAACGTAACATTTGATCATAGTTTTATTATGGCTGCAGCTGCAAGATCATTTATCAAAAACAATCCATTTCATCCATTTACTACATTTGATACAGCAACTCTAAGTGGGTTAGCAGTAGGTGAAACCGTATTAGCAAAAGCATGCGAAGCTTTAGGTTTAATTTTTGATAATAAAAAAGCTCATTCTGCTGTTTATGATACAATACAAACTGCAAATTTATTTTGCATTATCATAAATAAATGGAAAGAATTAGGAGGATGGTCTTCACCTGTAGTAAAAAGAAAAAAAAATATTTTAAATATTTAACAATTAATTATTTATTATTAATATTATTTTTATTATTTTTTTTAGAAGAAATACTATTTAATAAAATTTGCAACTTACCACTTTTAAACATTTCTACAATTATATCACACCCTCCTATTAATTCTCCATTTATCCATAATTGAGGAAAGGTAGGCCAATTAGCATATTTAGGTAATTCTTTTCTAATTAATGGGAATTTTAAAATATCTATATAAGCATATTGTTGATTACAAATAGATAATATTTCTACAGCTTGTGCTGAAAAACCACAATTAGGAAATTCAGGGGTACCTTTCATATATAATATGATTGGATTATTTGCTATTTGATCCTTAATTTCATCAATTGTATTCATATGTTCTCCCTGATAAAATTAAAAATAAAATTTTTATATTCTAATAAATTATTAATATTCATTAAATTAAATAATATTCGATATAAAATTACATTTTTTATTTTAATGAATTAAAAAATATTTTTATTATAAAATTTTTTAATATTATAACATATTAATTTTAATATTTAAAATTTAAATAATATTAAATAATTTGTTTTATATTTATTTATTTATTTTTTAAATACATCATAATTTTAAAATTTTATCAAAATATTATTTTTTTTAATATAATTTTTAATTAAAATATATTATTTTTTAATATATTTATTTTATAATAATAAATTATAGTTTATTTTTATTAAAAAAATAAAATAATAATGATTATAAAATAATAAAAATATCATTAAATAACGTCTAATTTTATATTTAAATGTTATTAATAATAATTTAATTTATTTTAATAAATTAAATTATTATATTTATTTTTAATATCTTGATATATAACTTAATGTTTAGTATAATTTAAATAAATTTCAATATTATTAATTAATATATTTTTAAATTTAAATTAAAAAAAAAAAATAAATATATTTAACATAAAACGGATATATTATAAAATTATTATTTTTAAAATTATTAATAAATTTTATTAAGAGATTTAGTTTTTATTTAATAAATATTAAGTATTTTAGTATATATTAATATGAATTTAAAAAATTATTTGTATAAAAAAATAATTAAAGCTACAATTTTATCTGGTATTTATGATACTTCCTATATTTCATTAAGACACTCTAATAAAGAAGTATTTGGAGAATATCAAATAAATGGTATTATTAAAATAGCAAATAAATTAAATAAAACACCAACATTCATAGCAAAAAATATAATTCATAATTTAAATATTAAAAATATTTTATATAAAATAAAAATAGTTAAACCTGGTTTTATAAATTTATTTATACATAGATTGTGGTTAGCTAATCAAGCAGAATTAATGTTTAATAGTATTAATTTTAACATCAAAAAACAAACAGGCACTGTTATAATCGATTATTCATCCCCAAATATTGCCAAAGAAATGCATGTAGGACATTTACGTTCTACTATATTAGGAGATACAGCTGTAAGAATTTCAAAATTTTTAGGATATAAAGTTATAAAAGTGAATCATATAGGAGATTGGGGGACTCAATTTGGTATGTTAATTACTTATTTAGAAACAAATAATATATTATTTAATAAAAAAATTACATTAGAAAATTTAGAAAAATATTATTGTCTAGCTAAAAAAGAATATAAAAAAAATAAAGAGTTTGAAAAAAAAACAAAAATATGTGTAGTAAAATTGCAAAAAAAAAATGTTAAGTATTATTCAATATGGAAAAAAATAACTAAAATTACCATAAATTATAATCAAAATATATATCATCTACTTAATATAACTCTTAAAAAAAAGAATATTGTAGGAGAAAGTTTTTATAATGATAAACTATCTTTAGTTGTAAATGATCTTATAAAAAAAAATATAGCGACTAAAAATAATGGATCAATAATTGTTTTTTCACAAAAATTTAAGGATAAAAATAACAAAAATTTAGGTGTTGTGATTAAAAAAAAAGATGGTAGATATTTATATACAACAATTGATATTGCATGTTTAAAATATCGTTGCAATGAATTAAAAGCAAAAAATATTATATATTATGTAGATTCAAGACAAAAACAACATTTCGATCAAGTTTATGAAATTTCTTTGAGAGCTGGTTATATTCCTAAAAATGTAAAAATAAAATACCATTTTTTTGGTATGATTTTAAATGAAAATAATCATCCATTTAAAACAAGAAATGGTGATAATATAAAATTATTATATTTAATACATAAAGTAATAAAAAGAACAAAAAAATTGGTAATTAAAAAAAATAATAAAAAATCATTAAAAAAAATTAATCATATTACTAATATTATTGCTATAGGTGCAATAAAATATTATGATCTATCTAAAGATAGAAAAATTAATTATGTCTTTAATTTAGATAAAATGTTATCCTTTGAAGGAAATACTGCTTTGTATATACAATATAACTATGCAAGAATAAAATCAATAATAAACAAATCAAAAAAATATAAATTTAATCAAAAAAATAGTTTAATAATTACTAATGGTTTAGAAGCAAAAATAATTTTTAAAACACTTCAATTCGAAGAAATTGTAGTAAGATCTACTAAACAAGGTAAATATCATATACTCTGTGAATATCTTTATAATATAACTAATCTATTCTCCAAATATTATCAAAAATACCCAATAATTAAAATAATAAAAAATGAAATAGGTCAAAATAGATTAAAAATATCTATTCTAGTTTCTAGAATTATAAAACAATCTTTAAATATCTTAGGAATTAAAACTGTTGATAAAATATAAAAGTATTTATAAAAATATATATTTTAAATAGTTTTTATTTAAATGTTAAATCCATATATTCAACCAATAAACACCTAACAATCCTGGCAATAAAATAATTATTGACCAAATTATTGAAGAAAAAAAATTAGCTATTTGAAATTTCCATAATGACATTTGACACATACCAGCTATTAATGGGATTGTTGCTCGTAATGGACCAAAAAAACGTCCAATAAAAACCCCAAACATACCCCATCTATTAAAAAAAATTTTACCATTAATTAAAAATCTTGGATATTTATTAAACAGCCAAAAATTTATAATACGTTTTTTGTAATGACTACCAATAATCCAAGATAACCAATCCCCTAGAAAAGCTCCTGATGCAATAATAAAACAAAATATTATAAATGAAAAATTAAAAAATTTAATAAATGTACTACAAGTAAGTAATAAGATAGTTGCAGGAAAAAATAAAGAAAAACAAGCTATGGATTCAAAAAAAGATAAAAAAAATACAATTGGTGGTAACCAATTTTTATGAAATTGTAAAAAAATTATAATTTCTTTTAACATTATATTAATAAATATTATTTATACATGATTAAAAATAAAAATATTCATAAATTAAATATAATTATATAATTTTATATATCTAAAATTATATAAAAACCAAAATATTATTAAGGTATACAAAATTTAACTTGTAAAATTATTATATTTTACTATAAAAAAAATTAAATTTTATAAAAAAGCTTCTAAAAATAAAATTATTTATTTTTTTTAAATATGTCAATTGCATTATCTATAACTCTATTTGGAAATCCTGCTAATTTAGCGACATAAAAACCTAAACTTTTATTAGACGGTTTATTTTTTAATTCATATAAATAAACTATATTTTTATTTTTTATAATAGCATTAAAACTGACATTACATACATTTTTATTATTTTTTTTTATTTTAGTTAATTCAAAATAATGTGTTGCAAATAAAGTAATGGCTTTAATTTTATTTATCAAATAATTAGCGCATGCAAATGCTATAGCTAATCCTTCTTGAGGTGATGTTCCTCTACCTATTTCATCTATTAATATTAAACTTTTAGATGTAGCATTATTTAAAATATTGGACATTTCTGACATTTCAACCATAAAAGTGGAACGATTAGATGAAATATCATCAATAGAACCAATTCTAGTGAATATCTGATCAAACCAACCTATTTCAGCATAATTAGCTGGAACAAAACTACTACTCCATGCCATAAGTACTATTAATGCTATTTGTCTCATATAAGTACTCTTACCTCCCATATTTGGACCTGTTATTATTAACATACGCTTATTTTTATTAATTTTTAAAGAATTTGTAATAAACGGTTTATTCATACTATATTCAATAATAGGATGTCTACCATCATCAATATTTATTTCTTGATTATAACTTAAAATAGGACAACAATAATTTAAAGTTATTGCTCTTTCGGACATATTTAATAATACATCTAATTCAGCAAGATATTTGGAAGATTTTTTTAAAAGATTAATATATGGCAAAAATATATCAAATAATTCATTATATATTTTTTTTTCTAAAGATAAAATTTTTATCTTTGAAAAAAAAACTCTATTTTCATATTTTTTCAATTCTGGTGTAATATATCGTTCCACATTTTTTAAAGATTGTTTAAGTATATAATGAACAGGTACTAAATGCTTATGTGTTTTACTGATCTGTATATAATACCCGGTTATTAAATTGAAATTTATTTTTAAAGAATTTAAATTTAATTTTTCACGTTCAGATTTTTCTAAATTATTTATGTATTTATTCATCCAAGAGTTTAATTCTCTTAACTTATCTAATTTTTTATTATAACCAGTTGCAATAACTCCACCATCTTTAATAGATATAGAAGGACTATCATATATAGCTTTTTTTAAAATTAAATTAAGGTTATTAAAATCATCTATTTTTCTATATATTTTTTTTAAATACGGATTTTTTCTTTTAATCAATATATATTTAATTTTAGGTATAATATTAAATATGTTTCTAACATGAATAAAATCTCTAGGAATAGCTGTTTTTAAAAAAATTCTAGCTAAAATTCTTTCAAAATCACCAACTTGAGATAATATTGGTTGTAATTTTTGATATACATCCATTAATGATAATATACTTTTTTGCCTATTTTTAATCAAATTAATATCTTTAATAGGAGAATGTAACCATCTTTTTATCATTCTACTTCCCATAGGAGTTACAGTTTTATCTAATATATAAGATAATGTATTGGTTTTTATATTAGATAAACTTTTAGTGATTTCTAAAGATTTACGTGTTGAAGCATCTATCATAATATTTTCATTTTCATATTTAATTTTAATATTTTTAATATGACGTAAAATAGTACATTGAGTATTTTTGATATATTGTAATAAACAACCAGCGGATCTTAAAGAAAAATTTGTAATATTCAAACCAAAACCTGACAAATCATTTGTAGAAAATTGTAAATTTAGTTGTTTTATTGCCGTATCCAAATCAAATTCCCAATAACGTACACATTTTGTACAATTTATTTTTTTAATTAAATCCATTGATTTAAAATTATCTGGATAAATTAATTCTACAGGATTTGTTTTTTCTATTATATCAGCCATAGATTTAAAATTAAATAATTCATAAACAAAAAAATCTCCGGAACCAATATCTATAGTTGAATAACCAAAATAAAAATCTTCATTTTGCCATATAGCTGCTAAAATATTATTTTCTTTATCTTCTACAAGACCTTCCTCAATAATAGTACCTGGAGTATAAACTTTGATAACTTTTCTTTCTATTAAGCCATTATGTTTACAAATATTATCTGTTTGATTACATAATGCTATTGATTCTCCTAAAGAAATTAATTTATGTAAATAATTATTTACTGTTCTACATGGTATTCCAGCCATGGGAACTATTTTACCACATGATACACCCTTATTTGTCAATGTAATACCTAATAGACCAGAGATTTTTTTAGCATCATCATAAAATAATTCATAAAAATCACCCATTTGATAAAATAATAAAATATCAAAATACTTTTCTTTAATAGATAAATATTGTTGTATAATAGGGATGTGTATATTTAATTTTTTATTCATTAATAAAGAAACTCAAATTATTATTTTGATTAAAAATATATTTTTATAAATAAAATTAAATTATTAATAATTGACTTTTAATATATTCTCATCCAATATGAAATATTAAAGTAAATATCTTAATTTTATAAACAGCTTTTATATTATATAATAAATCATAGTAAATAATACAAATTAAATTTATAAGGGTCAATTTATGAAATTTAATGTAAAAAATATTGATATTAAAAAAGAAAAAAATATTTATATTATAACGGGAATATTTGAAAAATATAAATTATCAAAATATACTAAAATAATTGATGCATTTACAAGAAACTATATAAGTTCTTTATTTAAAGAAAACATTTTTCAAAATTGTAAAATAGGACAATCTTTATTTTTAAATTATTTACCTAATCTTCCATTTACAAAAGTATTATTGGTGTATTGCGGTAAAGAAAAAAAATATGATGAATATACATATAAAAAAATAATAAAATCTATTATAAATACATTAAATTATGTTTCTTATAAAAAAGTATTTTTTTCTATATCTAATATAAATATTATAAATAAAGATGAATATTGGAAAATACGGTTAGGAATAGAATATTTTAGAGAATGTATGTATGAATTTAAAAAATTCAAACGTAATATAAATTCTTCATTATCTCATATATCTAAAGAAATAATATTTCCTATAAAATTAAATAAAGATAAAATAATATATGATAATGCAATAAAAGATGCATTAATCATATCAAATGCTGTTGAATATGTTAAAAACTTATCAAATATGCCTCCAAATATATGTAATTCTAATTATTTAATAAAAAAAACATATAATTTCGCAAATAAACATAAAAATAAAATTAATATAAAAATATTAAAAAAAAATGAAATAGAAAAATTAAATATGAATGCATATTTATCAGTAAGTAATGGTTCTATAAATGAACCAATGATATCAATAATTAAATACAATGGAAATAATAATTTAAAATTAAAACCAATAGTAATAATTGGAAAAGGAGTAACATTTGATTGTGGAGGTATATCAATCAAACCATCATCAAAAATGGATGAAATGAAATATGATATGTGTGGTGCTGCGTCTATATATGGAATAATGCATGTTATATCTGAACTAAATATTCCGTTAAACGTAATTGGTATATCAGTAGTATGTGAAAACATGATAAGTGAAAGATCTTATAGACCAGGGGATATAATAAAAACTATGTCTGGAAAAACAGTAGAAATATTAAACACTGATGCTGAAGGTAGATTAATTTTATGTGATATATTACACTATGTTAGAAAATTTAATCCGGAAATGATTATAGATATTGCAACTTTAACAGGTGCCTGTGTTGTTGCATTAGGACATCATATGAGTGGATTTATGTCAAATAATAAACTATTAATTAAACAAATAATTAAAGCATCAATAGAAACTGGAGATTTAGTGTGGAATTTACCTATATCTAAAATATATCATAAAAACTTACAATCCAATATTGCTGATATGACAAATACAGGTATTGGAGGAGCTGGTGCTATTACTGCTGCATGTTTTTTATCAAAATTTATAAGTAAAAAACTTTCATGGATACATTTAGATATAGCAGGTACTGCATGGCATTATAGCAAAAGAAATTATGCCACTGGACGTCCAGTTAAATTAATATCACAATTTTTAATAAATTATTCATCTTTATATAAAAGATAATAGATTTACATAAATTACTTTTGTACAAATCTTATCAATGAAATTTTATGAAAAAAAAATATGATCCTAACTATATTGAAAAAAAAATTTATAGTTTGTGGAAAAAAAATAATTATTTTAAATTTAACAAAAAAAAAACTAAAAAAAAATATTGTATAACATTACCGCCTCCTAATATAACAGGTACATTGCATATGGGGCATGCATTCCAACATACGTTAATAGATATTTTAATACGTTATAATCGTATGAAAGGTAAAAATACATTATGGCAAATTGGTACAGATCATGCTGGAATTGCAACACAAATACTCATTACAAAAAAAATTATAAAAAAAGGTCATGACATAAATAATTATGATAGAGATACTTTCATCAAAAAAATTTTAAAATGGAAAGAAAAATATGGGAAAATAATAAAAAATCAAATGAAACGTTTAGGATATTTCATAGATTGGGATAGAGAGCGTTTTACAATGGATAAAAAATTTTCATATACTGTTAAAAAAGTTTTTATTAATTTATATAAAAATAATTTGATTTATAGAACAAAAAGCATAGTTAATTGGGATACTAAACTAAATACAGTAATTTCAGATTTGGAAATAAAACATAAAAATAAAAAAGTATCTATGTGGTATATAAAATATAAATTATTGAACAACATAAAAACAAAAGATGGTAAAAAACATTTATTAATAGGAACAATACGCCCTGAAACAATTTTTGGTGATACTGCTATTATGATTAATCCTGAAGATAAACGTTATAACAATTTAATAGGATATTTTGTTAAAGTTCCTTTAATTAATCGTATTATACCTATCATTAGTGATATAAAAGCAAAAATAAAAAAAGGTAGTGGTTGTGTAAAAATAACTCCAGCTCATGATTTTAATGATTATAAAATAGCAATTAAGTATAATTTACCTATGATAAATATTTTTACATATGATGGTAAAATATTATCTAATACTAATGTTTTTGATAGTAAAGGAAATCCTTCAACATTTTATGATAATAAAATACCTAAATCATTTCATAATCTTGATCGTTATGTTGCTAGAAAAAAAATAATAAGAAAACTAAAAAAAAATAAACTACTAAAAAAAAAATATCAATATAATACTTATATACCATATAATGAACGTAATGGAGCTATTATAGAACCCATGCTAACTAATCAATGGTATATTAAAATGAATAAATTAACTAAGTTAGCAATAAATTCTGTTAAAAACGGAAACATAAATTTTATTCATAAACAATATGAAAACATTTATTTTTCATGGATGAAAAAAATAAAAGATTGGTGTATATCTCGTCAAATATGGTGGGGACACCGTATACCTGTATGGTATGATGAAAAAAATAATATTTATGTAGGACAAAACGAAAAAAAGATAAGACTAAAATATAACATACCAAACAATAAAATATTAAAACAAGATAATGATGTATTAGATACATGGTTTTCTGCAAGCATGTGGACTTTTTCTTCATTAGGATGGCCTAAATCAAAAAAAATATTTAAACAATATCATCCAACAAATGTAATTATTTCTGGATTTGATATAATATTTTTTTGGATCGCTAGAATGATAATGATAACAATGTATATTGTAAAAGATAAAAAAAATAAACCACAGATTCCTTTTAAAAATATTTATATTACTGGTTTAATTTGTGATGAAAATGGTGAAAAAATGTCAAAATCTAAAGGAAATATTGTTGATCCTATAGATATAATAAATGGAATATCATTAAATAATATTATTAAAAAACGAACAAAAAATACGATAAAAAATAAATCATTTGTAAAAATTATTAATAACACTAAAAAAAAATTTCCTTATGGAATTAAAGCAACAGGAGCAGATCCTTTAAGATTCACAATTGCTTCTTTATCATCAACTAACAGATTAATAAAATGGGATATGAATAGATTAGAAGGATATAAAAAATTTTGCAATAAATTATGGAATGCTAGTAAATTTGTTATAGATAAAAGTAAAAATGTTAAATATTTATCACATAAAAATGATATTTCAATAATAGATAAATGGATTATAAGTGAATTAAATATTATCATTAAAGAATTCGAAAAATCTATAAATAATTATAGATTTGATATTGCAGCTAATAAATTATATAGTTTTATATGGAATCAATATTGTGATTGGTACATAGAATTTATTAAACCTATAATTAATTTATTTGATGAAAATAATTCCATAGGTACTATAAATACATTATTATATGTATTAAAAATAATACTAAAATTAGCACATCCAATTATTCCATTTATTACAGAATATATATGGCAAAAATTAATTAAATATGATTTTAACAATGAATTTAATAGTATTACAATGGAAAAATTTCCAAAATACAATAATAAATTTATAAACAAAAAATTAAATATTGATGTAATATGGTTAAAAAATACTATTATACAAATTAGAAACTTTAGAGTAAAAAGAAAAATTAAATTCAACAAGAAAATAAAAATTATTTTTAAAAAAGATGATCTTATCAAAAAAAGAATTAAAAATTTAGGTTTTTTTATAAAAAAAATGGTAAATATAAAAAAAATATTGATAACAACAAAAGATATTAAATCTACATTTAATAATAACATTACAAATAATATTTTTTTATAAATAAAATTAAATAATTTTCATAGATTTTAATAATAGAATTATTTTATTTACAGATACTGATATTTTTTGTTCTCCATTTAAAATAATTTCAGGGTTGACTGGTAATTCATATACAGAATCAACACCAGTAAAATTTTTTATTTTTTTATTAGAAACTTTTTTATATAAACCTTTAGAATCTCTTTCTTTACATAAATTAAATGATGTATCAATAAATATTTCTATAAATTGATTTTTACCTAATATATATCTAATTTTTTTACGCTCAAATCTATGAGGAGATATAAAAGTAGATAAAACTATTAAACCTGCATCCACCATTAATTTTGATACTTCTCCAACTCTTCTAATATTTTCTTTACGATCCTTATCAATAAAACTTAAATCAGAACATAACCCAGATCTAATATTATCACCATCTAAAATATAAGTATGTATATTCATAAAATAAAGTTTTTTTTCTAAGGCATTAGCAATAGTAGATTTACCAGATCCTGATAACCCAGTAAACCATAATAACGCTGATTTATGATTATTTAATTTTTCACGTTTTATTTTATTTATATAAAAATATTGCCATATAACATTATTTTTATTTTTTTTATTTATATTATCTATCATAAAAAATTATATTCTTAATTTAAAAAATAACGTTTTATTAATTGATTTAATTCTTTTTTAAATAATTTATATTTATTTATTTTATTATCTTTTATCGACAATATTTTATAAATTAATCCTGCTCCAACTGTCATATTAGTTAACTTATCGATAAAAATAATACCACCCATAACCTTGTTATTTTTATAAAGATCTACCACTATAGGTTCATCAAAAACTATGGAAATTCTACCAATATTATTTATTAATATTTTATTTGTTTTTATTTTTTTTAAATCATTCATATCAAAACAATATAAAATATCTTTTATAATAATTTGAGTTTTTTTACATGCAATTTTAACATCATATTTATTACCTACTTCTAATTTTTGTTCATTCATCCATACAATATCTACTAAAGCTGACTGTGTTAATTTTAATTTAGTATTGAAATCAATTATAATATCTCCTCTACTAATATCTATTTGATCTTTTAATATCAAAGTAATAGGTTCTGAAGGATAAGCTATATTAATTTTTTTATTATAAAATATAATTTGATCAATGTAAGATACCATACCAGATGGTAATATTTTAATCTTTTGATTAATTTTTATTTTACCAGAAGATAGACTACCTGAATATCCTCTAAAATTTGAATTAGATCTATTAACATATTGAACTGGAAAATAAGAAATTTTATCATTAATATTATTTAAATTTTTCATATTTTCTAATATATAAAGCAATGTTGGACCTTTATACCACAACATTATTTTATTTGAATAAACAACGTTTTCACCATTTAATGCTGAAATAGGTAAGAAATGTAATTTAATATCTTTATTAGGTAAAAGTTTTATAATTTCTAAAATATTTTTTTTTATTTTAATAAAAATATCTTCTTTATATAAAACTAAATCCATTTTATTTATAGCAATAATAATGTTTTTAATTCCTAAAATATTAACTATAAAAATATGGCGTTTAGTTTGATTCAATACTCCTTTACAAGCATCCATTAACAATATAGCTACATCACATGTAGATGCTCCTGTAGCCATGTTACGTGTGTATTGTTCATGTCCCGGGGTATCTGCTACTATAAATTTACATTTATTTGTATAAAAATATAAATAAGCAACATCAATAGTAATACCTTGTTCTCTTTCAGCTTGAAGACCATCAACCAATAAAGATAAATCTAAATTATTACCTTGTGTTCCATGTTTTTTACTATCCTTTTTTAAGGATATAAATTGATCAGAATAAATATTATTCGTATCATAAAACAAACGTCCGATTAATGTACTTTTACCATCATCTACACTTCCACATGTAAGAAATCTTAAAGATGTTTTTTTTTTTTGCATCTTTAACCATTTAATAATATTATCTGATTTATTAATATTATTCTTAATAGTATTATTTGTCATTATTTTGTTTCCTTAAAAGTATCCTTGACGTTTTTTCATTTCCATAGAACACACTTGATCATTATCTATTATTCTTCCCTGACGTTCACTTATTTTTGAATATAACATTTCATTTATAATTTCTGGTACATTTTTAGCATTTGATTCTATAGCACCAGATAATGGCCAACAACCTAAAGTACGAAATCGTACCATAAGTTTATTTATTTCTTCGTTTTTATAATCAATTCTATTATCATTCAACATAATTAGTAAATTATTACGTTTCAAAACTGGTCTAATAGAAGAAAAATATAATGGTACTATTTCTATATTCTCAAAATAAATATATGTCCAAATATCTAATTCGGTCCAATTAGATAATGGAAATACTCTAATATTTTCCCCTTTATTTATTTGCCCATTATAATTTTGCCATAATTCAGGTCTTTGTTTTTTTGGATCCCATCTATGTAATTTATCACGAAAAGAATATATACGTTCTTTAGCACGAGATTTTTCTTCATCACGTCTAGCACCTCCAAAAGCTGCATCGAAATTGTATTTATTTAAAGCTTGTTTTAAACCTTCAGTTTTCATAATATCAGTGTATTTATTACTACCATGAACAAAAGGATCAATACCCATTTCCACACCATCTTTATTAATGTGTATTAAAAAATCAATATTCATATCTTTGACAATATTATCTCTAAATTTATACATTTCATTAAATTTCCAACCCGTATCTATATGTAATAATGGAAATGGTAATTTACTAGGATAAAATGCTTTACGAGCAAGATGCAACATAACAGAAGAATCTTTACCTATTGAATATAACATAACAGGGTTTTCAAATTCAGCTGCAACTTCACGTATAATATAAATACTTTCAGCTTCTAATTGATATAAATAAGTAAATTTATTTTCCTCCATATTTTTCCCTATAATAAATTTAAAATATAATTTTTATTATTAAAATGATTTTTAGAAATTTTAAACCAAGACAATTTTTTTCTTAATTCAACAACTTTGCCTATAATTAATATTCTAGGACTAAAAGAATCTTTAATTAAAATATTTAATTCTGATAAAATGCCAGTTTTTACATACTGTTCATCATGTGTTCCTAAACTTATAATAGCTACTTTTATATTTTTTGAACATCCATTTAATATCAATTGTTTATATATATATTTGATATTAATTGAAAACATATAAATTACTAAAGTAAAAGAAGAATAATTAAATTTTAAACTATTAATACAATTTTTATAATTATATCCATTTATAAATATTACTCCATGTGAATAATCTCTATGTGTTAATGGAATACCTGCATAAGTAGGAGCTGCAATACCTGAAGTTATACCAGGAATAACCTGAAAGGGTATTCCATATTTATATGCATATAATAATTCTTCACCACCTCTACCAAAAATAAATGGATCACCACCCTTTAATCTAATAACACATTTACCTTTTTTAGCATATAATATTAATAAATTGTTTATTTTTTTTTGAGAATAAAAATGATATCCATATCTTTTTCCTACGCATATTAATTTTGCATCCTTACGTATTAAATTTAAAACCTGTTTACTTACTAAATAATCATATAATACAATATCTGCCCTTTGTATTGCTTGTAAAGCACGAAGTGTCAATAAACCAGAATCTCCAGGCCCAGCACCAACTAATATTATCTCTCCTGATAATTTATTTTTATATTTTAAATGATTATTTAATACTTTATATGCTAGTTTAAAATTATTACAAGAAACATAACTAGAAAAAATACTATTAAAAAAATTTTCCCAAAATCGTTTTCTATCATCAGATTTAATTAAATATTTCTTAACTTTATCACGAAATTTACCAGCAATATTAACTATATTAGATAAACTTTTAGGTAATATTGTTTCTAATTTTTCCTTCAATAATCTAACTAACATAGGTGCCATACCACTAGATGATATAGATATTAATAAAGGAGATCTATTTATTATTGATGGAAAAATAAAAGAACATTTTTTTAAATTATCAACTACATTAACAAATATAAATTTATTATTAGCTTCTTTATAAATTTTTTCATTAAGATTATTATTATTAGTAGCAACTATTACTAAAAATATATTATTTAATTGATTTATATTAAATTTTTTTGATAACCACTTAATTTTATTTTCATTATATATTTTTTTTAAATCATCACATAATTTATTAGCGACAACATATACTATAGCTCCAACGGAACAAAATAATTTTATTTTTCTAACAGCTACACTACCACCTCCAATTACTAGAATTGGTTTAAGTTTTAAATCAACAAATAAAGGTAAATATTTCATTTTATAATATTTATAATAAGTATAAAATAAATTAAAAAATATCAAATTATATTTATAAATTAAATTAAAATAAATAAATTATTTTTAATAAATATAATTAATTAAATAATAAGTTTATTCATGTAATCCACATTCTCTTTTTATTCCCAAAAATCTTGTTTCTTCTTCTGAAATTTTGCTATTTATTTTAGATGTCGTATGTATATCTCCTAAAGATACATAACCATCTTTCCATAATGGATGATATTCCAAATCATATTTTTTTATATAGTAAAATATTTTTTTATCACCCCAATCTAAAATTGGTAAAAATTTAAAAATTTTACGTTGAATAGATAATATTGATAAATATTTGCGACTTTTAGATTGTGATCTTCTTAACCCGGCAAACCATGTTTTAACTAATAATTTTTTTAAAGCGAATTTCATAGGTTTAACTTTATTAATTTTATTATATAAATTTATTCCATCTATTCCTTTTTCCCATAATTTACCATAACGTGCTTCCTGCCATGCAGAGGATATAACAGCACGAAATACTTTTAAATTTAGATTCATTTTTTTAACTAATTTATCAATAAATAGATAAGTTTCTGGAAATAAATAACCTGTATCAATAAATATAATAGGAATACTAGGTATTTTAGAAGTAATCATATGTAATAAAACCATTGATTGTATGCCAAAACTAGATGATAAAATGAAATTTTTTTCAAGATTATTTAATGCCCATATTATACGATTAAATGAAGATAACTTATTTAATTTAAAATTAATTTCTTCTAAAAATTTTATTTGTTCTCCAGAAGAAAAATTATTTATTTTTTCCAAATTTAATGATTGCATATATTTTATCCTAAAATTACCAAAAATCTTTGGGAGAATTTAACACTGGTTTTATTATATTTACTCTAATCACAAAATCACCAAAATTTTCCTTATATAATCGTTCGTTAGCCCATCTATTTATTAAATCATCTATATGAAAAATTATTTGTTTTTTATAAATATTTTTTAAATATATACGAGGTATACGTGTACCTATACGATTTCCACCAATATACATATTATAATAATCAATAGATTTACCTAAAAGACCTATTTCAGCAAGTAAAGATCTAGCACAACCATTTGAACAACCAGAAATACGAAATATTATATATTCATTTTCTAATCCATATTTAGATAAAATTTTTTCTATTCTATTAATAAAATAAGATAATTCACGCTCGCCTTCAGACATAGCCAAAGGACATGTGGGATAAGAAACACATGCCATAGAATTTTTACGTTGTTTTGTTACAAAATTTAATAATCCATATTTTAAGGCTATATTTTCAATAATTAATTTGTTATTCTCTTGAACAGAAGATATAATTAAATTTTGATTTGCAGTCAATCTAAAATATCCATTATGTATTTTTGCAATTTCTGCAACACCTCTTTTTATAGGACTATTTAATTTATCAATTAATCTTCCTTGCTCAATAAATAATGTCAAATTCCATTTGTTATCTATACCCTTTAACCAACCAAAACGATCTCCTCTTTTAATAAATTTATAAGGATATATAGGATCAAATTTAATACCAGATCTATATTCAATTTCTTTTTTAAAATTATTTAAACCCACACGTTCTAATGTATACTTTGTCTTAGCATTTTGTCTATTAGTCCTATTACCCCAATCTCTTTGAATTGTAATAACAGCTTCTGCAACACGTAAAATATCATTAGTTTTTAAAAATCCAACTTCTTTAGCTATGCTAGGCCATGTAGAATAATTATCGTATACAATAGATAATCCTCCTCCAATAAGTAAATTAAAACCTATTAATCTTTCTTTATAAATAATAGCAATAAAATTCATATCATTTGCATGAATATCAACATCATTATAAGGTGGTATTACAATTGTTGTTTTAAATTTACGAGGTAAATAAGTATTTCCTAAAATTGGTTCTACTTCAGTAGTACCAATTTTTTCTTTATCTAACCAAATTTCAGAATAAGCATTTGTTTTAGGAAGTAAATGTTCAGAAATTCTTTTTGTTATTTGATAAACTTCCATATGAATATTTGACTCCATAGGATTTGAAGTGCAAAGAACATTACGATTAACATCATTAGCTGTAGCTAATGAATCCAATCCTAATTTATTTAATATTTTATGAATAGATTTTAATTTATATTTTAAAATACCATGAAATTGAAAAGTTTGGCGATTTGTCAATCGTATACTTCCATATAAAGTATTTCTATTTGCAAAATCGTCTATAGATAACCATTGTTTTGTACTAATAATTCCTCCTGGTAATCTACATCTTAACATCATAGAATATTTAGGTTCTAATTTTTGTTTCAATCGTTCTAATCTTATATCTCTATTATCTTGTTGATACATACCATGAAATCTAATTAACGAATAATTATAATTACTAAAACCTCCTGTTATTTCATTGTTTATATCTTTAGCAATGGTTCCTCTTAAAAAATTACTTTTTTTTTTAATTTTTTCTTCATTAGTTAATTTACCTTTAACAATAAATTTTTTATTTATTTTATATAACATTAGTAAACATCCTTTTGATAACGATGATTAATTTTTAGTTCATTTAAAAAAATTACAGAATCACTTTTATTCATTTTACCATTTTCTTGAATTATTTTTAAAATAGATATTTCAACTGATTTTGACATTGTAATACTTCCACAAATATAAATATATGCACCACTATTTATCCATTTCCAAAAAATATTTTTATTTTCTAAAATTTTATCTTGTATATATATTTTATATTTTTGATCACGTGACCATGCTAAATTAATATTATTTAATAAACCATTTTTAAAATAATTTACCCATTCAATTTGATATAAAAAATCTTCAGTAAATTTTTGATCTCCAAAAAACAACCAATTTTTACCTTTAGCTTTCATATTTTCTCTTTCTTGAATAAAAGAACGAAATGGAGAAATACCAGTACCCACTGCAATCATAATTATCGAAATATTAGAATCCTTGGGTAACTTAAAATTATTATTTTTCTGTAAAAAAATTTTTATTTTATCATTTTCATTAATTCTACGACCTAAATAACTTGATGCTCCACCAAAATGAACAAAATTTTTAGATCTATATTTTAAAATCTTTACTGTTATATGTATCTCATTTTTATATTCTTTTTGAGAAGAAGAAATGGAATAAAAACGAGGACTTAAAGGTCTACATAAAGATACTAATTGTTGAGCTAATAATTTACTTTTATAAATTATAAACATATCTATTAATGGTGTATTTTTAACAAAATTTTTTAATTCTAATAAATCATTATTAATAGATAAAAGATATTTATTATTTGATAAATAAGAGTATTTTTTTACAATATTTATTGTATTTACCGTGATTTCACAATATTTCAACAAAGCTTCATATAAAGATATATTCTTATTACCAATTTTAACAAAATCATTATTAGATAATTTAAAACATAAAATAAATTTTTTTATTAACGAAGGATCATTTTCATACCATATACCTAAAATATCACCGGGTTCATAAAATATATTAACATTGGGTAAATTAATTTCTATATGTCTAATATCTTTATTTGAATATCTTCCAGTAATCTTCTGATTGCATAATATATTTGTAATAAGAGGATTTTTCTTACTGTATTTTTTTTCATAATTATCTACTTTAATAGATTTATTTTTTATACTCAAATTACTTTTATTAAAAGTTACATTTTTAAAAAAATTTAATACTTCTTTAATCCAATTATTTGCTACTTTAGAATAATTTATATCAGAATCAAATCTCTTAATTAACCTTTTAGCACCTAATTCTTTCAATCTATAATCAAAATCTTTTGCTGATTTATTAAAAAATTTATAAGAACTATCACCTAAACCAAAAATAGCAAAAGACAAATTATTTAATTTCGGAACTCGTTTAGACATTAAAAAATTATAAAATACATAAGTTTCTTCTGGAGGTTCTCCTTCACCATATGTAGATGTTACAATTATTAATATTTTTTCTTTATTAATTTTTTTAAATTTGTATTCTGATGCTTTTAATAAAACAACATTAAAATTATTCAAAACCATACGATCATATAATTTTTTAGCTACTAACCGAGCATTTCCAGTTTGTGAAGAAGATAAAATTGTAATTTTGTTATCTATTAAAATTGAAGATTTTTTCAATTCATTGTTTAATTTATTATTTTCTATTATATTAAATAAATATCCTGATAACCAAATCATTTGATTATTGGATAAATTATTTATTATTTTATTTATTTTTTTAAATGTATATTCGTCAATAAGTGAATTATTAAATAAATTATTATTGTCTTTCATTCACTAATGTTCCAAATTAATTTCTTTTTTATAAAGAACAATTATACAATTCTTTATTAATAATCAAATACAGTTTTGAAATAACAAATAACAAATGATCATTAATATAAATTTAATATTAATTATCTCTAAAATAAAATAAATATTTTAAAATTAAATTTTATAATTTAATTATTTAAAAATATATATTATATCTTTTATTAAATATATCCATAACTGATAAGTTTTTTATATCTTTTTTTTAATAAAATATCTATGCGCATTAATCTTAATTCTGAAATATCTATTAATAATTGATTTTTCAATAAATCAGCCATTAATAAAACATTTCTATGAGCACCACCTAATGGTTCATTTATAATATTATCTATTAATTTTAATTTTTTTAAACGATATGCATTTATTCCCATTATTTCAGCAGCTAATGAAGCTTTATTAACATTTTTCCAAAGGATAGAAGCACATCCTTCAGGTGAAATAACAGAATAAGTGCTATATTCTAACATATTTAATTTATCACCTATTCCTATAGCTAATGCTCCCCCAGAACCTCCTTCACCAATTACATTACATATAATTGGAACTTTTAAAAAAGACATGTTAAGTAAATTATTAGCTATAGCTGCAGATTGACCCCGTTCTTCAGCTCCAACTCCTGGATAAGCACCAGGGGTGTCAATAAAAGTAATGATAGGAATATTAAATTTTTCAGCTAACTTCATTAAACGTAATGCCTTACGATATCCTTCAGGAGTAGGCATACCAAAATTACGATAAATTTTTTCTTTAGTTTCTCTACCTTTTTGATGACCAATAATCATGACAGAATAAGAATTTAATCTAGCTATTCCCGCAACAATTGCTTTATCATCTGCAAATTTTCTATCTCCTGACAACTCATCAAAATCTTCAAAAATATAATTAATATAATCTAACGTATGAGGTCTTAATGGATGTCTAGATAATTTAACTATTTGCCATGCAGATAAATTTGAAAAAATTTTTTTAATTAATTCATTTTTTTTTTTACTAAGTCCATATATTTCATTATCTAAATTAAAATTATGTCTTTTATTTTTATCATTTACTAATTTCAATGAATCTATTTTAGCTTCTAATTCTACTATTGGATATTCAAAATCTAAATAATTAAAATTCATATTCATCCTTATTTATTTGAATTTTAATTCAATATATTCTTTTCCCAATAATGATTCTACTTTGTTAATAAAATCATTACTAGGAACAATATGTTTCATTTTTCTTATTAATTTTTTTTCATTTTTATAAATATTATTTTTTAATTTATATAAATATAAAGTTAAATTACCCTGTAATAAAGTTTTTAAGTAATAACATAACAATTTTAATATACTATTTTTAATTTTTTTTTTTGGTATATAAATAATAACCTTAGATAAATATTTATTACGTGCTTCTATAATATCTATTATATTATTAGCTAAAACATTTAAATATCTACTAAAAAAATTAAATTTTACTCTTATATTTACAATTAGAATATTATTACATAATATTAAATGTTTATACTTATTAATATATTTTTCTAATAAAACAATTTCAATATTTCCAAAAGAATCATCTAATGTAAAAATTATAACTTTATTATTATATTTAGTTTTAGAAAATTTTACAGAAGTTACTAAACCAAAAACAACAAAATTATTTGTTTTATTATTTATATCTATAGATAATAGATCTTTTAATGTATTATTATTATTAGTATATTTACGAATCTCTTTAAAATATTTTGTAATAGGGTGTTTTATTAAATAAAAACCTAAAGACTCTTTTTCTTTATTTGATTCATATTCTTCTGACCAATTTAATAAATATTTTGTATTAAAAACATTAGTATATGAAAATTTTTCTTTTAAAAGATTAAACATATCAATTTGACCAACAGATTGAGAACCTAAATATTGTTCAGTTACTTTAAAAGAATTTTCTAAATTTTTTAATAAATTATATCTAGATGAATCTATTGTATCCAAAGCACCTGAAAAAATTAATTTTTTTAACATACTAATATTTAATTTTTTACTTTTTATTCGTATACAAAAATCTAATAAACTGTTATATTTACCATTTTTTATTCTATTATTTACAATTAAATATATGAGATCTTTATTTAAACCTTTAATTGCTCCTAATCCATAAACAATATTCCCGAATTTATCAATAAAAAAATTATACATACTAAGATTTATATTAGGACTACAAATATTTATTTGCAAATATTTACATTCATTAATTAAAAATGATAATTTATCAGTATTATTAATTTCAGCATTCAATACAGATACTAAAAATTCAACAGGATAATTAGCTTTAAGCCATAATGTTCTATAAGATATCAATGCATATGCAGCAGAATGTGATTTATTAAATCCATATGCAGCGAATTTTTCCATCAAATCAAATATTTTCATTGCTAAATTGATATTTATACCTTTCTTTATTGCACCCTTTTTAAACAAAATTCTTTGTTTTAACATAACACTTTTTTTTTTTTTAGTCATAGCTCTTCTTAATATATCAGCTTGACCTAAACTATAATCGGATAAAATTTGTGATATTTGCATAACTTGTTCTTGATAAAGAATAATACCATACGTAGATTCTAATATAGGTTTTAATGATTTATGTTGCCAATATTTATCAGGATATGCTATTAATTCCTTACCATGTTTTCTGTTTATAAAATTATCAACCATTCCAGATTGAAGAGGACCAGGTCTATACAATGCAATTAATGCAATCAATTCTTCAAATGTATCCGGTTGTAATCGTCTAATTAAATTCTTAATACCATAAGATTCAAGTTGGAATACAGCAGTTGTTTTAGCTGTTTTTAAAATAAGAAAACTTTTTTTATCGTTTAAAGTTATTTTATTGATATCAATTATTTTCTTTCCTAATTTTTTTCTTTTAATATTAATTATTTTTAAAGTATTATCAATAATTGTAAGTGTACGTAATCCTAAAAAATCAAATTTTATTAAACCAATACGTTCAATATCATTTTTATCAAATTGTGTCAAAGAATTTTTAGAATCTTTATCGTAATACAAGGGTAAGAAATTAGTTATTTTTTTAGGTGATATAACAACTCCACCAGCATGTTTACCTACATTACGTATAATACCTTCTAATTTAATTGAAAGATCTATTAATTCTTTGATAGAATTATCAGTTTTATAATATATTAATAACTGAGGAGACAGAAAAAGAGCATTATTTATAGTAATACCTGGATCAAATGGAATTAATTTAGAAATTTTATTTACAAATCCATATGGATAACCAAGTACACGTCCTACATCACGTATCACAACCTTAGCTGTCATTGTTCCAAAAGTAATAATTTGTGATACATTATTATAACCATATTTTTTAATAACATGTTCAATAATCAAATCTCTTTTTTCCATACAAAAATCAATATCAAAATCGGGTAAAGAAATTTTTTCACAATTCAAAAAACGTTCAAAAATCAAATTAAAATCTAACGGATCAATATCCGTAATTCCTAATGCATAAGCAACTAAAGAACCAGCACCTGAACCTCTACCAGGACCAACAGGAATAAAATTAGATTTTGCCCATTTAACAAATTCCATAACTATCAAAAAATAACCAGAAAAACCTACTTGTTTTATTATATTTAATTCATGATTTAATCTTTCATAATAATTTTCATATTTAATATTTTTTTTGTTTTTTTCAGAGTATAAAAATAATAACCGTTTCTTCATTCCTTTGTTAGCTTGTAAAAATAAATAATCTTCCTCACTAATATTTTTTAACTTAAATTTAGGTAAATGATATTTGTTCCAATCTAAAAAAACATTACACCTTTTAGATATTTCAACAGTATTTATTAATGCTTCAGGGATATCAATAAATAATTTACACATTTCTTGTTCACTACGAAGATATTGTAAATTACTATATTTAGAAGAATATTTTAAATCATTTAATTTATTTCCATTATTAATAGCCACTCTAATTTCATGTATATAAAAATCATCTTTTTTTAAAAAACGAACTTTATTAGTTGCAACTACTGGTATATTTTCTTTATATGATAAATCTATTGCTAAATTAATATAATTTTCTTCATTTATTTTCCCAATTCTTGATAATTCCAAATAATAATTATTATTAAAATATTTCTTATAAAAGTTAATATTTTTTTTAATTAACATATCATTATTATCTAATAATGATTTACCTATGTCACCATGTATCCCTCCAGACAATATGATTAATCCATCTTTATATTTAATTAATAATTCATAAGTAATTGCAGGTATTGAATTATTAATTTTATTTTTATATGCCAGGGATATTAAAAATATTAAATTTTTATAACCTATATTATTTTTTGCTAAAATAGTTAGTTTATTAATTCCATTCGTTAAAGATTTAATTATAAAATCAGCACCTATAATTGGTTTAATACCAATTTTATGAGATAAATTGTAAAATTTTACTAAACCAAAAATATTATTAAAATCAGTAACTGCAACAGCTGACATACATAAAGTAAAAATTTTATTTACAAGACTATTTATTTTTATTAATCCATCTATTATAGAATAATCAGTATGAACACTTAGATGTATAAATTTAGAATTAAACATATATTTTAATTGATAAAATAAATTATTAGTGATATTAAAAAAATTAATAATGAATAAAAACAATACAATTAATTTAGTAAATAAATTATTTACCTCGTGAACACATAATATCTGCTTCACAAACAATTTTATTTTTTACATAAGCAATACCCTTAAATTTAGTTAAACCACAACGAGTTTTATCAAAATATACTTTAATTATCAATTGATCTCCAGGTACAACAGGATATTTAAATCTAGCATTATCAACACCAGCAAAATAATATAATTCTCCAATTTTTAATTCACCTAAACTTTTAAATGCTAAAATACCTGTTGCTTGAGCCATAGCCTCTAAAATCAATACCCCAGGAAATATCTTTTTATTAGGAAAATGTCCTTGAAAAAATGGTTCATTAAAGGAAATATTTTTAATTCCTTTTAAAGATATATGGGGAATTATGTAAATAATACGATCTATTAACAAAAACGGATAACGATGAGGTAATAATTTTAAAATTTCTTCAATACTCAAATTATGAATTTTAGTACTCAAAATATTTTCCTATTATTAGAAAGTTTAATTTTAAATAATATTTTATTTTAAGATACGTATACCTCTGTATAATATAAAAACACAAATTATTACAATCTATAATAAAAAATTTTTTTAAAACAAATTTAACTAATAAAATCAAATTTACATTTGAATAACATATAATAAAAAATTAAAAAATAAATACTATTAAAATATAAATTCTAAATAATTTTAAATTAATTTATTTATTTAATAATTAATTAAACATATATTTTATATAAAAAATATAAATATTATTAAATTATTATATATTATATAAAAATATTATTGGATAAAATTAAAATTCACAACTAAAAAAAGCAATAATTCTAAAAAAACTATAAAATTATTATAACATAATTATTTTTTATATAATAATTAAATTAATATATAAAACTATTTTATTTGTTTTAAAACTTCATTAGTTATATTCTTAATTTTATTAGAATATATAACTATACTAGAATCAATTATTAAATTATAACCCTGAATAGTTGCTATTTCACTAACAATATCTTTTATTTTTATTAAAATTTTATTGCGCTCTTCTAATTGTCTATTTTTATTATCTTTTTCAAAATTCTTTGCTTTCAATAAAAAGTTATTATGCTCATCATTAATTTCTTTTTCAATCTTTTTTATCATATTAGGTCGCATTGTTAGTTTATTACGTTGAAAAGTATTAATTTTATATTGTAATTTTAATTCCTGTTCTTGCAAGCTTATAGCTCTTTGATTAAATTCTTTATTTAAAATTTTTTCTATTCCATAAAATTTTGATAAATTATTAAAAACATTATTAATATTTACTATAGCAATTTTATCAAATGAAAATACATTCTCATAAAAAAACAAAAAAAACAAGAAAAACAATACACGGATAAAATATTTCATTTATTTTCCTAAATAAAAACATTAGAATATATAATTAATCTAAATTTAATAAAATATTTTACCATATTTTCCCCATACTAAATTGAAACTTTTCTAATTTATCCATTAAACTAGTTTTAATAGGTATGGCATACGAAAATGTTAAGGGACCAATTGGTGATATCCATTTAAATGAAATACCACTAGATACTCTAATATTATACAAATTACTATAATCAGGTATACCTAGTAAATTAAAATTATTTGTATTATTCCAATTTGTATCTAATACTATTCCAGAATCTAAAAATAATGAATAACGAATATTTTTGGTATAATTATTATTAATAAAAAAATTAGGTAGAATTAATTCTGTATTTGTAATTATTATAGAATTACCTCCTATAATATCATTAGATCTACAAAAAGAATATTCATTTAAGTTATTGTTTTTTAATAATGGATTATAATAAACTGCTTTAGGACCAACATCATTAAAAACAAAACCTCTTATTGTATCAATACCTCCAGCATAAAAATTTTGATAAAACGGAATTTCTTTTTTACCTATACCATGTCCATATCCTAAAAAAATATGATTGGATAATATCCATTCAAAATATTTATCCATGGGTAAATATTTATAACTATCAAAAACTATTTGAAAATAATTATTTTTTGATCCAGGTATAGTTATTTTAGTATCTAATTTATTATAACTACCAAATACAGGATAAACTTGTTTATTTAAGCTATCAAAAATAAAATTATAATTAAAAATAAAATCATTAGATACTAAATTTTCTTTATGTAAATAATTAAATTTTTTACCCATAGATTTTAAATATCTCCATACAACAACTTGTGGTTTAATATTTAATAAATTATCATAGGTATATCCTAAACCCAATCCAAAACTATTTTGATTATTTAAATTAAAATTTAATATATTATTAAACAAATAACTTTTTTTAACATAATTTGAAAAATTTAAGTTTTCTTCTGGTATAGAGTTATTATAAATAATATTACTTGATAAATTAATTCTATCAATTATGAAATGCAAACTGGTAAATTCCAATTTACCATAATTTTGAAGATTGTTTTTAACAATACTTAAGCTTATATTATCACCAACACCTAACCAATTATTTTTATTTAATGAAAATTTAAAACTAACTCCTCCATCATGACTGTAACCTGCTCCAATATTAAACAATCCAGTATTTAATTCTTGTATTTTATATACAATATTTACTCTATTTGTTGATGAAGATAAATTTTTAATACATACATTAATATCTTTAAAATATCCAGTACGTTTTAAATTAGATATTCCAACATTAATTAAATCTATATTAAATAAGGAATTTTCCATTTGTTTTATTTCAGACCTTAACATAGAATCTCTAGAAACAAAATTACCTGAAAAAGATATTTTTTCAACATAAAAACGTTTACCATTATCTATATTAAAATATAATTTTACAGTATTATTTTTATGATTAATTTTTGTTTTTATATCTATAAAAGGATTAATATAACCAAAACGAGATAATAATTTTTTTATATTAACTATTATTGACATGATCTTAGAAAAATTATAAACCTCATTAATTTTAATTGATATTAAATTATTTAAATTATAAGGATTTTCAAAATCATTATTTATAAATATATTTGAAATTTTATATTTTTTACCTTCATGTATATTTATTGTTATGTAAATATTTTTTTTATTTCTAGATAAATTTAATTGAGTAGAATTTATTTTAAAACAAATATATCCATGATTTAAATAAAAATCATGTAATTTTTGAAGTGCAATCATAAAATTTTCTTTTCTATAATTATTTTTATAAAATAAATCAAATCCCAAAAAATATTTTTTTATTCCACATATATAAGTAAGATATTTTAATGAAAAATTATTATTTCCTAATATATTTACTCGTTTAATATTGATTAGATCAGATTCAATTATCATTAATTTTAAATCAATTTTATTATTATCCAATGGAGTAATAAAAAATTTTATTTTTGTTTTATATCTACCAATTTTATTATAAAAATCATTTAATGTTTTTTCAAAAGTTAAAAGCGAAAAACAATCTAAGGGTTTTCCTATAATTATTTTATGTAAATACATACTATCTTTTAATAATTTATAATCAATAAATTTATTACCTATAATACAAATATTTGAAATTATAGGTTTCTCTTTAACTTTTATAATTAGATCATATTTATCACGAAATATTTTTATTTCATCAAAATTACCTGTATGATATAATAATTTAATAAAATTACTGATATCTTCATTAGAAAATTTTTTTTTCTTTATAAAAAATGTTTCTGATATAATATTATGAAAAGTTAAATTTCTTAATCCATGTACATATATATTTTTTATTAAAAAAGTATTCATACTATGAACATTAAAACAAAAAAATAAAATTATTATAAATATTCTATTAACTAATATTTTCATTTAAATTTAAAAAATAAATACTAAATTAAAAAAAAAAACTAAAAATGAGATAAATCATTAAATAATGCAATAATCATTAAAATAATTAGTAAAATCGAACCTATGCGATAACTGTAAAAATGAAATTTTTCAGATAGAGGTTTTCCTTTTAATTTTTCAATTAAAAGAAATAATAAATATCCTCCATCTAATATTGGTATCGGAAATAAATTAATAACTCCTATATTAATACTAATCAAAGCAAGAAATCTCAAATAATAAATAATTCCATATCTAGCTGATACTCCAGAACTTTTGGCAATAAAAATTGGACCACTTAAGTTACTTACCTTGAATTCACCAAATATAGTTTTTAATAATAAATTGATAGTTAAACGTATAATATAAATTGTGTTTAAAATAGATTTTTTAATAGAAAAAAATATATTATATTTGTCAACTATTTTATAATCATTAGACAATACATTTTTTTCGGTATAAATACCTAAAAAATTTTTAAATTTATTATTTTTTATTAATTTAAATGGTAATCTAAATATATGTTTTATATTATTACGTATTATAACCAATTTAATTGAACTATTTTTATTACAAATTATTTGATTAATAAAATCAATTAATCCAGTAATCCTTACATTATTTACTTCATATAATATATCCCCTATTCGTAATTTAAATAATTCAGCTATAGAACCAGATTCTATATATGAAATTATATTACTAAAATTAAAATTAGGTTCAACAATACCTAAATATAAAAATGGATCATAATGATAATCAAAATTAAGTTTATTTAAACTAATATGTTTAATTATACAATTAGTATCATAAGATTTAGAAACACATAAATCTAATGATTTATTATTTATATTATGTAAAAAAATCATACGAACTGAATTCCAATCAGGTGTATTAACACCATCAACAGATTTGATAATCATACCAGGAATTATATTTAATTGGTCAGCTACAGAATTAGTTATAACGTTACTTACTATGGGACGAACATTATCTAAACCATGTACATATATTACACAATATAAAAATATTGCTAACAAAAAATTTGCAAAAGAACCAGAAAATATAATTAAACTTCTTTTGAATATACTTTGTTCACTAAAAATTTTTTTTTTTATAATTATTTTTGAACTTTTATCATCTTTTTCTAATATTTTTACATACCCACCTAAAGGAATAATACCTATAGAAAATTTGGTACCATATCTATCCTTTCTACTCCATAAAATCTTACCAAAACCAATAGAAAATTTTAATATTCCAATATTATAAAATCTTGCTACTAAAAAATGACCTAATTCATGAATGGTAACCAAAATTCCCAAGGTGATAATAAAAAAAGAAAAATTCCATATTAAATTTAACATCTATATTCCTGTAAAAATAATAAGTAATTAGAAATAAACGATAATACTATCGTTAAACTATCAATACGATCTAATATACCACCATGAGAAAAAAATAATTTACTACTATTTTTAACTTTACCTATTCTTTTAAACATACTTTCTTGCAAATCACCAAATAAAGATAAAATAGACATTAAAAAAGATATAATTATCACATTTAAATTACTAATATTTAATATTCCTACAAATTTATATATAAAAAAAATTAAAATTAAAAATAATACACCAAATAAATAACCCTCAAAAGTTTTACCAGGAGATAATTTCATAAATAATTTATTTACACCAAATAATACTCCAAAAATATAAGATGAAGAATCAAAAAACCATATTGGTATTAAAATATATAGTAATAAATAAGAACCATAATAATGATTTTTTGTGTAACACAATTGTCTAATAAAAATTATATCATAAAAAAAGGAAACTAAGATTAAAAGACCAAATAAAATTTTTAAAAAATATGAATCTTTCCAAAATAAAGATGATTTAGGATAATAAATTACTAAAAGAAATGATAATAAACACCATGTCAATGATAATAAATTTATAATTTTACTAAAAAAATTAATAAAAGCCAATGAAGATAATAGAAAAATTTTATAAAAACAAATAAAAATAATAAAACAAAAAATAAATATAAATTTATTAAATAATTCAATTTTATTAATTTTTATCCATTCAATAATTGATAAAACAAATAATAAAAAAATAAAAAATATAAATTTATATAAAGTTAAAAAAAATAAAACATAATATATTAAAGATATTAATATTAAAGTTATAATAATACGATTTAACAATATTTTTATTTCATATTTAAACATTTATAAACCACCAAAATTACGTTTTCTACAAAAATATGCATCTATTGCTATTTTAAATATTTTACTATCAAAATCAGGCCATAAAACATTAGTAAAATAAAATTCAGTATATGCAATTTGCCAAAGTAAAAAATTACTTAAACGATATTCACCACCTGTTCTAATTAATAAATCAACAGGAGGCAAATGATTTAAAGAAATTAATGTAGAAACAGTATTTTCATTTATTTTATTTAAATCAAGTAGTCCTCTTTGAATTAAACGAACAATTTTCTTAATTACTTTTACTATATCCCAACGACCGCCATAATTTATAGCAATATTCAATTGTAAACCAGTATTATATTTCGTTAAATTCTCCGAGTATAAAATAAGACTTATCAACTTTGAATCGAATTGATTTAAATTACCAATAACTTTTAAACAAATATTATTATTATGTATAAATTTAATTTTTGAACTTAATGTACATACAAATAATTTTATTAAAGCTAAAATTTCTTGTATGGGTCTACGCCAATTTTCACTACTAAAAGCATATAAAGTTAAAACATTTAATTTATTACACAAAGAAAAATCAATCGCTTTTAAAACAGCTTTAACACCCTTTTTATGCCCATATATGCGTGGTTTATTCCTTTTTTGAGCCCATCTACCATTACCATCCATAATAATAGCGATATGATTCAATGTATTTTTATTTTTTTTAATCATATATAAATTAACCAAAATTACATTATTATTTTATAATATTTCAAGTAAAAAACAGAATTAAAAAATATTTTTATTAAAATATTTATTTTTAATTTATTTTAATAATCAATATTATTAATTTATATAAATTAAAATATAAAAAAATTAAAAAATATCTATTAATATAAAATAAATATAAATTTAACTATTATTTTTATAAATTATTAAATTAAAATAAATTATTAATAAAATTAAAATAAATATATTTACATTCATATATAAATTTATTAAAAATTTTAAATTTCTCTTTTTTTTTCTATATAAATATCTTGAATTTTTTTCATATACTTATTTGTTAATTTTTGTATATCATTTTTTTTATTTCTTTCATTACTTATATTTATTTCTTTATTTTTTAATAATTTTTTTAATTTATTATTATAAATTCTTCTAATATTTCTGATAATTATTTTATTTTTTTCAGTTTCATCATGTAAAATTTTTTTTAAAAATAATTTTCTTTCTTTAGTTAGATAAGGAAATATTATTTTTATATTGTTTCCAATAACATTAGGATTTACTCCTAAATTAGACTTTAATATAGCTTTACAAATAATCGGTATAATACTAAAATCAAAAACAGATACCTTTAAAGTATTATTATTATCTACTGTAATATTAGAAATATATTTTAATAGACTAACATTACCATAATATTCTACAGATATATTTTCTAACAATGAAGTAGAAACTCTACCTGTTCTTATTTTACTAATATTAGTAATAAATTTATAAAAACATTTTTTCATATCATTATCTGTTTTATTTAAAATATCATTTAACATAAAGATAATCTCCTCAAAATATATGAAAATATATTATGATTTATTATAACTAAATTTTAATAAAAAAACTTATATTATTAAATAATAACAATTAGTTAAAATTTAAAAAAAATATAAAGAAATTAAAAATAAAAAATAATGAAAAATAGAATATAATACCTATTAATTAAATAGTTTATTATAAAATTATGTTTAAAATAATAAAATATATATTTTATAAATCTGATAAAAATAAAATTTAAAAATAAATATAAATAAATTATTAATAATAAAAATTATTTTTATAAATAAAAAAATGATATTTACATATTGTTCTAATGATATTATTTACTTAAAAAATATTATAAAAAAAATAATCATTAAAAATGAATCAAGTAATATATTTTCAAGTGAATATATTTTAATACAAAATAAATATATGGCTCAATGGCTACAAATATCTTTAACTAAAGATATTGGATTTATTTGTAATTTAAATTTTATATTTATGAATAATTTTTTAATAAAAATATTTCAATTAATATCTCATAATAAATTGACATGTCATAAATTAAATAAAAATATTTTAACTTGGACTATTATGTCAATTTTTAAAAAATATATATTTTGTAAAGAAATTAATATAATCAAAAAATACTTAAAATCAGATATTAATGATAATAAATTAATACAATTATCATATAAATTAGCTATTATTTTTGAAAAATATACAATATATAAAACAAAAATTATAGATGATTGGGAAAAAATAAATAATGTAAATGAAATTGAAGATAATAATAAATGGCAAGCATTTATATGGAAAAAAATAATAAAATACAAAAAAGAAAATTATCCGAAATTATATAATGAATATGAAATTTTTAAAAAAATAAAAAAATTTTTAAAAAATAAAAAAAACGAAAAAAAAAATAAAATAGAAAAAATTCGTTTATTTATATTCGATGTATTCACATTGTCTAAAATACATTTTAAGATAATAAAAAAATTAGGTAAGTATTTTAACATATATATATTATTTAATAACCCATTAAAATACATAAAAAAAAAATATAACAAACCTAAAAAAATAAATAACATATTATTAGAATATTGGGATCATATAAGTAAAAATTATATGTTTTATTTAAAAAAGATAAACAAAAATATAAAATATAAATTCAAAAATATTCAAGCAAATAATATGTTACAAAAAATACAAAAAAATATATCACATACAAAAAAAAACGAAAAAAAAAATAATTTTTTATTTGATAAACATGATAATTCAATTTCCATACATATTTGTAATAATAAAAAACACGAAATAGAAATACTACATAATTATCTATTAAAAACTATAAATAAAAATAAAAAAATAAAATTAAATGAAATAATAATTATAGCCAGTGATATAAATAAATATATACCATTCATTGATGGTATATTCAATAATTATTATAAAAATAGAAGACTAGAATATAACATTCTAGAAAAAAAAAATAAAAATGAAATATTAAAAATAATTATAGAAATACTTAATATTAATAATATGAATTTTGATTTAAATGAAATATTTAATTTACTAGAAAAAGATGATATTTCCGATAAATTTAATATGAATAAAAAAAAAATATTTTTTTTAAAAATATTAGCACAAAAATCTAATATACGGAATGGATTAGAAAAAATAAATAGATATTATAAAACTAAAAAATATACATGGATATTTGGATTAGAACGATTAATATTAGGAAATTTTTTAAAAGAAAAAAATGGTCCCTGGAATAAAATATTACCATATGATTATCAAATAAATATATCAAATAATGCTATAAATGATTTACAAAAATTTATAAAAACACTAATAAAATGGAAAAAAAAATTATTTTATAAACATAAAATAAAAACATGGGAAAAAATAATAAATAATTTAATAAAAGATTTTTTTAAAAGAAATAAATATAACATAAAAAAAATAATATTTATAAAAAAAATCTGGAACCAAATAATAAATGAAATTAAAATATCAAAATATACATCAACTATTCATGTAAAATCATTATTACATATACTAGAAAATAAAATAAATAAAAAAAAAATAAAATACAATTTATTAAATAATAAAATAAACTTTACCTCATTTCCATTTATACCATTAAACCCTTATAAAATAATTTGTTTAATTGGAATGAATCATAATCTATTTCCTAAAAAAGAAAAAATAATGAATTTTGATTTAACAAAATATAAAAAAAATAAATGTGACCCAGATAAAGAAAATTACGATAGATATCTATTTCTTAAATTAATTTCAAATACAAAAAAAGAACTATATATTAGCTATACAAAAGATTTTAACACTCAAAATGATAACACATTAAATCAATCAATTATTATTACCGAACTAATAGATTATATATCTAATAATTTTTGTTATAAAACAAATGAAAAAAATAATTTCATAAAAAATCAAAAATTAATTAAAAAACATCTTTATAATTTACATGATAATATCATATATAATAATTTAATTAATAATATCAAAACAAAAAAAGCAAATATACATAATATTATTTCATATAATAAAAAAAACAAAAATATAAATTTTAAAAATTTATTAAAATTTTGGAATAATCCTATAAAAGTATTTATAAATGATAATTTAAAAATGAATTTCGAAGAAATAGCTATTAATAATTTAAATAAATATGAGTCCTTTAATTTAAATTATATAGAAAAATATAAAATATCTAAAGAAATATTTAATAATTTAATTAATAAAAAAAAAATAGATGATTCATATTTAAAATATTCTCTATCAGGAAGTTTACCATATAATAATTTCGGAAAATTATATTGGGAAAATACATATATAGAAGTAAAAAATATTACTAGAAATATATTGATTTCAAAAAAAAAAATAGCAAATATTGATTTTAAAATTAAAGTAAATAAATATAATTTAAAAGGATCTTTAGATAATATTATAAACTCTGAAATAATAAAATGGACACTATCTAAACTAAATATTAATATTATAATGAATTTATGGTTAAAACATTTAGTTTATTCTACACTAGGATATCAAAATAATAGTTATATATTAACTAAAAATGATTATAAATTATATTTTCCAATATTAAATAAAAAAATAGCTAAAAAATATTTAAAAAGATATGTTTCAGGATATTTATACGGAATAAATAAACCCTTGCTTTTACCAATAAGATCTTGTTGGGCATGGATAAATACTTATTTTACAAATAAAAACAATAAAATTTTGATTAATAAAAACTTAAAAAATAAAGCTATTAAAGATTTTTATAAAGAATGGTACGGAAATGAATATTATATTGGAGAAAAAAATAATATATACATAAAAAATTTAATAAAAAATATTGATCTCTATAAAATAAAAGAAATATGTAAAAATTCTAAAAAATGGTTATTACCAATAATAAAATTTAAAAAAATTGAAAAAATTAAAAAATAAATGCACAAATTAAATATATTTAATATTCCATTAAAAGGAAAAATTTTAATAGAATCATCTGCTGGTACGGGAAAAACTTTTACAATTATTATAATATATATTAGATTAATTTTAGGAATAAATACAAAATATTTGTATAAAAAACCACTATCAGTAAAAAAAATTTTAATTTTAACTTATACAAATTATGGAAGTTTAGAGATTAAAAAAAAAATATACGAAAATATAAATATTTTATTAAGATCTTGTATTGAAAAAAAATGTTCAAATAATATATTATTAAAAATTTTTAAAAAAATAAAAGATTTTAAAACTAGTATAAAAATACTACTAAAAGCTAAAAAACAAATAAATAATGCATCAATTTTCACTATACATGTTTTTTGCAAAAAAATACTAGAAACATACGCATTAGAGTTAAATATACCCTTTAAATATAAATTATTAAAAAATAAATCTATTCTATACGAACAATCAGTAATAAATTTTTGGAGAAAATATTTTTATAAATTGGAATTTAATATAGTTAAATATATTGTATACAAAATTAAGACACCTAAGAATTTATTAAAAATAATTTCACCCTGGCTAAATGGAAAACTTCCAAATTTTGAAAATATACCAATAAAAAAAGAATCAATATTATTAAAAAAATTTAAAGAAATAATAGAAATTATTAAAAAAATAAAAAAAAAATGGAATAAAAATAAAAATAAAATAATTTCAATAATATTATCTTTAAAAGTAAATAAAAAAATATATAATAAAAAAAATCTATTAATCTGGTTTAATAAAATAACAAATTGGGTTTATGATAAAAACACTATCGAATTTATACCTAAAATATTAAAATATTTTAGGATAAGTATAATAAATAAAAATAAAAAAATAACAGATATAAAAAAATACAAAATATTTTATTTTATTGAAGAATTATTTAATAAAAAATCTTCATTATACTATCATATAATATCATTTGCAATTATAAAAACCCGCGAAATAATAAAAAAAGAAAAAGTAAATAAAAATTTAATCTCATTTGATGATCTAATAAATGTTATTAACACATCAATAAAAAATAAAAATTTTAAAAAAATATCAAAAAAAATTAATAAAAAATACCCAGTAACCATAATTGATGAATTTCAAGATACTGATTATAATCAATATAAAATATTTGATAATATATATAATAAAAAAAAAAAATTTACTTTATTATTAGTAGGTGATCCAAAACAAGCAATTTATGATTTTAGAAATGCAGATATATTTTCTTATATAAAAATAACATCTAAAATATCTAAAAAATTTAATTTAATAACAAATTGGAGATCTTCTCCAAGAATAGTTAAAAGTATTAATAAAATATTTTCAATAAAGGATAAACCTTTTGTATTAGATAAAATACCTTTTACAAAATCTAAATATAATAAAATAAATTCAAATTTGTCATTTATATTAAATAAAAAGAAACAACCAGCAATAAAAATTTGGTATATAGAAAATAATGAATTAAATTATTCTAATAACAAATTATCAATAGCACAAAAATGTGCATATGAAATATGCTCGTGGCTAAAATATAGTAAAAAAAATAAATCCTATATAGTAAATAAAATAAAAATGTCCAAACCACTATGTCCATCTGATATAACAATTTTAGTAAAAAACAATAAAGAAGCAAAAATAATATGTAAAACATTTAAAAAAAATAATTTACAAACATTTTATTTATCTAATAATAATAATATATACTCAACAAATGAAGCTAAAGAAATATTATTAATATTAAAAGCAACAATAAATCCAGAAAACATTAATATATTAAAAAACAGTCTTATAACAAACATAATAAATTTTAATATATTTGAAATAAGTAAAATAGAAAAAAATAAAAATTTATATTATACGTTTATTAAAAAATTTAAATCTTATTATCAAATTTGGAAAAAATTCGGAATAATATCATTATTTAACATAATATTGTCGGATTTTAATATAATTAAAAATTATAACATCATTGATAATAATGAACAAAAAATAATAAATATTTTACATATTGGAGAATTATTACATAAAATTTATTATGAAACTAATAATAAAAATAATATAATTAATTATCTTGAAAAAAAAATAAATAATACCGAAAAAACAAAAAAAAATGAACAGATTAGATATAATAACATACATAATAAAATCAAAGTAATGACTATTCATAAATCTAAAGGATTAGAATTTCCAATTGTATGGATTCCATTTATTACAAATTATAATAAAATTAATAGAAATATTTATCACAACAGAAATAACTTTAATAAAGTCTTAAATTTACAAAAAAATAACAAAAAATTAATTGAAGAAGAAATATTATCAGAAAATATTAGAAAATTTTATGTAGCATTAACAAGAGCTATATATAATTGTAATATAGTAGTAATATTAACAAATAAAAAAAAAGAAACAAATATTAATAATCAAAATGAATTAAACTATTTAATAAATAATAAAAATGAATTAAATTTTAAAAAATATTTAATTAATTTTCAAAAAATATTTTCAAAAAATGAAATTAATATTTCTTATTTCAAAAATAAAAAAAATATAAATTACAATGAAATAAACTTTATAAAAGAAAAAGAAAAAATATATTATTTAAAACACACATTAAAAAATAATTCACAAATAAATAGTTTTTCTAGTATAAAAAAAGAAGAATTAAAAAATAAAAAATTATACATAAAAAAAAATATTAAAAAAAATAATATTTTAACTCCCCATAATTTTCCTAGAGGTAAATATTATGGAAATTTTTTACATAAATTATTAGAAAATATAGATTTTAATAAACCATTAAATTATAATTTCATTAATAAAAAAATTAAAAACATAGAATTAAATAAAAATTGGACACCAATTATTATTGATTGGTTAAAAAATATATTAAATAAACAATTGAATAAAAAAAATATATGTCTATCAAAAATAAAAAAAAATAAATACAAAAAAGAATTAAAATTTTATATAAAAATTAAAAAAATTATTACAAAAAATATATTTAATAAAATGATGTGCTATTACGATAACATATCTCTACAATCCCCAAAATTAAAATTTAATAAATTATCAGGAATATTAACTGGTTCTATTGACATGATATTTAATTGGCAAAATAAATATTACTTGATTGATTATAAATCAAATTGGTTAGGATACAGCGATAAATCATATTCTTACATGAAATTAAAAAATACTATTATACAATATAGATATGATTTACAATACAATATATATGCATTAGCATTACATAAATATTTAAAACAAAAAATGAAAAACTATAAATTTGAAAAAAATTTTGGAGGAATATTTTATTTATTTATCAGAGGTATAAACAATAATAATAAACATGGTATATTTTTTAAAAAAATAAAATTTAATTTTGTAAATGAATTTAATAAATTTTTTAAATAAAATTTAAAATATATATGCTAAAAAATATTTCAAATATAATAAAATTATTTTTAAAAAACAAAATAATTACAGAAAATAATCTAGATTTTGCAAAAATTCTCTTAAAAAAAAAAGAAAAATTACTTATTCTTATTATTGCAACATTACATGCTGAAATGAAACAAGGTAGTTCATGTTTGCCAATAGAAAACATATTAAAAAAAATAAAAAAACAAGTACCCAAAAATAAAAAAAAAAAAATAACAAAAATAAATATCTTAAAATCATTACTAAAATTTAATATGGTAAGTATCTATAGTGAAAATAACATAACTCCAATAATTATATTTAATAATAAAATATATTTATATAAAATATGGAAAATGGAAAATAAAATAGCTAAATTTTTAAATGTAAATAAAAAAAATAATTATATAAATTACAAAAAACTAAAAATTAATATAAATAATTTATTCAATAAAATAGATAAAAATCTAAAAATAGCTGCAAAACTTGCAATAACCAAAAAAATAACTTTTATAATGGGAGGACCAGGAACAGGAAAGACAACATTAATAAAAAAAATAATAATATTATTAATATACAATGCCAAAAAAAAAATTAATATAAAATTAGCCACTCCTACTGGAAAATCAGCTGCTAAATTAACTGAAGAAATAAACAAAAAAATAATAAACAAAAAAATAACAATAAAAAATAAAAAATATATTCCAAAACAGGCATATACGATACATACATTAATAGGTTTAGATTATTATAAAAATAATATTTATTATAAAAAAGAAAATAAATTAAATATAGATGTTTTAATAATTGATGAATCATCCATGCTAGATATGCAAATCATATCAAATATAATTTCAGCAATACCAATTAATACACAAATAATTTTTATAGGAGATAAAGATCAATTAGATCCTATAGGGATAGGTAATATATTGTCAGACATATATACATTAAAAAAAAATAAACAAAATAAATCATATATTAATAATAAAAAAAATTTTAAAAAAAATTATAAATTTAATACATTATGTAATAATATACATATTTTAAAAAAAAATTATCGTTTTAAAAAAAATTCTGACATAGCAAAAATGGCTAAAGCAATAAATTCAAATAATATAATTAAAGTAAAAAATTTATTAAATTCAAACACTAAAAATATAAAATTAATAAATGTCAATAAAAAAAATAATTACTTAATTTTAATAAATAAATTTATTAAAATTTACAAAAAAATTCTAAATATGTTACAAAATAAAAAACCTGTAATTAATATAATAAACTATTTAAATAAATATCAATTACTATGCGCACTAAAAAAAGGAAATTTCGGAACAAAAAAAATAAATAATGATATTAAATCAATTTTAATAGAAAAAAAATTAATAAATTATAAAAGTAAAATGAATAAATGGTACATAGGTCAACCTATAATAATAACAAAAAACAATTATAATTTAAAAATATACAATGGAAATATAGGAATAATTTTATTAGATAAAAATAAAAAACCTAATATATTTTTAAAAAAAAAACAAAAAAATATAAAAAAAATACCCATAGAATTTATAAAACATTACAAATCAGCATGGTCTATTACAGTACATAAAGCACAGGGATCAGAATTTGAAAAAGTAAGCTTAATATTACCAAATGAACATATACCAATATTAAATAAAAAACTAATATATACAGCAATTACAAGAGCAAAAAAAAAAATAATAATATATACGAATAAAAAAACTTTATATAAATCAATAAAATATTATATAAAAAGAAATACTGGTTTAACTGAACAAATAAATCGTTCATATAAAAAAGAAAAAATTATTTTTTAGCATATATATTAAATATATGTAATCACCAATTTAGTATATAATAATAGATTAATTAAAAAACGTATTAAAGGGTTATAAAATGATATCACGTAAAGAATTAGCGAATGCCATCAGAATACTAACCATAGATGCAATCTATAATGCTCAATCAGGTCATCCAGGAGCACCTATGGGAATGGCAGATATTGCAGAAGTATTATGGAGAGATTATTTAAATCACAATCCTAACAATCCTAAATGGATAAACAGAGATAGATTCGTTTTATCTAACGGCCATGCATCAATGTTAATTTATAGTATCTTACATTTAACAGGATACAATTTATCCATAAAAGATTTAAAATTATTTAGAACTATTAATTCTAAAACTCCTGGACATCCTGAAATTGAAAAAAATATAGGTATAGAAACTACTACAGGACCATTAGGACAAGGACTAGCAAATGGTATCGGTTTTGCAATTTCTGAAAAAATATTAAGTAATAAATTTAACAAAAAAAATTTTAATATAATAGATCACTATACATATATATTTGTTGGAGATGGGTGCATGATGGAAGGAATTTCACATGAAGTATGTTCCTTAGCAGGTAAATTAAAATTAAATAAATTAATAGTTTTTTATGATGATAATGGTATATCAATTGATGGACAAACAAAAAATTATTTTATTGAAGATATAACTCAAAGATTTAAAGCATATAAATGGAATGTTATTTCTAATATAGATGGACATGATGCAAAAAAAATAAAAAAATCTATTAAAGAAGCAAAAAAAGAATCTGAAAAACCATCACTTATTATATGCAAAACAATAATAGGTTATGGTTCACCAAACAAATCCGGAACAAATAAAATACACGGCTCACCTTTAAATAAAGAAGAAATATTATTGACAAGAAAAAAACTAAAATGGAAATATGAACCATTTTTTATCCCACAAATAATATACAAATTATGGAATGCAAAAAAAGAAGGAAAAAATAAGGAAAATAAATGGAATAAAAAATTTAAATCTTATAAAAAAATATATCCAAATTTATATCAAGAATTAAAAAGAAGAATAAAAGGAAATTTACCTGTAAATTGGAAAAAAAATATGAAAAATATTTTTATTGATTTACAAAAAAATAAAAAAAATATTTCTACTAGAAAAGCATCACAAAATATAATCAAAAATATTAATAAAATATTACCTGAATATTTAGGGGGATCAGCTGACTTATCAGAAAGTAACTTGACAACAAGTTCAAATACAAAAGATATAAATACTAATAATAATGGAAATTATATTTATTATGGTGTAAGAGAGTTTGGTATGACAGCGATAGCGAATGGAATATCAATTTATGGTGGATTTATACCATCAACAGCTACTTTTTTAACATTTTTTGATTATGCAAAAAATGCTGTTAGAATGGCAGCTTTAATGAATATCAGACAAATATTAATTTATACACATGATTCTATAGGTGTTGGAGAAGATGGACCAACACATCAACCAGTAGAACAAATAGCAAATATTAGAAGTATACCCAATATAAATCTTTGGAGACCATGTGATCAAATAGAAACATTTTTTGCATGGAAATATGCAATTGAAAATAAAAATTCTCCAACAGCTTTAATTCTATCAAGACAAAATACAATATATCAAAAAAGAAATAAAAATACATTAAATAAAATAAAAAGAGGTGGATATATAATAAAAGATAATTCAACTGAAAACAAACCACAATTAATTATAATTGCAACAGGTTCAGAAGTGCAATTAGCTATAAAAGCATATGATAAATTAATATCCTATGGATATAAAATTAGAATTATATCTATGCCATCTACAAATATATTCGATAAACAAAACAAAGAATATAAAGAATCAATACTACCTTCAAAAATTAAAAAAAGAATAGCAATAGAAGCAAGTTATTCGGATTATTGGTTTAAATATATTGGACTTGATGGTATAATTATAGGAATGAAAACATTTGGTAAATCTGGGAAAAATGAAGATCTATTCAAAAATTTTGGTTTTACTATAAATAATATTATAAAAAAAGCAAAATTAATATTATAATTTAATTAAAAATAAAGAATAATATTATTTTATAAAACAATTTAAATATTATTAATATTAAAATAAAAAAATTATATAGGATTATAATGAATATTCGTATATCAATTAATGATTTTAATAAAATTAAATATAACATTATAAGATTATCATATAAAAGAAAAAATAAAAACAAAAATAAAAAAAAAAATAATGTAGTTGTTATTAATTAATAAAAAAAAATTGATATAACTCATATTTGATAAAATATGATATAAACTAAAGTAAATTACCATATAAAATAAATAAGGATAATGATATTTTAAAAATTAATAAAAATAAAATACAAATTTTAAAATATAAAAAAATTAACCAATTATCATTAAAAAAATAAAAAATAGATATAGCTCTTGATTACACATAAACTTATAAAAAAATTAAAAATATAAAAAAATATTTACTTTCAAAAATAAAAAAGTTTTATTTTTACGTCCTGAAAATAAAGATATAAATAAAAAAATAATATTTGGAATAAATTATAAAATTTAAAAAAAATAAATAATATGACATATAATATATCATATACTTACAATTATACTATTACTATTATTAAAATATTAAATAATAAATTTGGTATCAAACATGATTATATAAACATAATTTATCCATCAATGAAAGAAAAAAATATTATTAATAATTATAATAATTATATAAATCTAATTAGATTTTCTGTATATTTAATAACACAAATAAATACTAATTTTAAAAAAAAAACTGTAATAATTTTACAAAAATTTAAAAATAAATTTATAACAAATATAATTGTAATATCCATTACAAATGTGACAATATTAATTTTAAATATTTTTCTTAAAGATAAAATAAATTTTTAATTTAAAAAATGATTATAAAAGAAATAGAATAAAAATAAAAATAAAATTTAGTACAAATATTAGCCTGATATAATAAACGGAGATTTGCTAATAAAATGATTGATACTACATCAGTAATATCATAAAAATATTTATAATTAATAAAAAACATATATTTATTTAAAATGAATTTAGGAGGTTTTATTATGTCTATAATAAAAATGACCGATTTAAACCTTAAAGATAAAAAAATATTAATACGTGCCGATTTAAATATTCCAATGAAAGAAAAAAATATTATTTCAGATGAAAAAATTAAAGCATTTATCCCTACAATTAATATAGCTCTTAAAAAAGAAGCAAAAATAATAATTACATCACATTTAGGAAGACCAATAGAGGGTAAATACAATAATGAATTATCATTAAAACCAATAGTGTATTATTTACAAAAAATATTTAAAAATAAAAAAATAATTCTAATAAAGAATTATTTAGAAAAAATAAAAATAAAAATAAAAGAAAATGAATTAATAATATTAGAAAATGTAAGATTTAATATAGGTGAGAAAAAAGATGACGAAAAATTAGCAAAAAAATATGCATCATTATGTGATATATTTGTTATGGATGCATTTGCAAGCATACATCGTTGTCATGCATCCACTTATGGTATCAGTAAATTTGCTAAAATATCATGTGCAGGACCATTATTATTAAAAGAATTAAATTCTTTAAACAAAGCACTTAAAAAACCTAAAAGACCTATGATAGCTATTGTAGGAGGATCAAAAGTATCAACCAAATTTAATGTACTAAATTCACTTGCAAAAATAGCAGATAGTGTAATCGTAGGTGGAGGAATAGCTAATACCTTTATAGCAATAGATAACAAAATAGGAAAATCTTTATATGAACCTGAATTTATAGAAACAGCAAAACATTTAAAAGAAAAATATTCATTTATAATACCTACAGATTGTTATGTAGGTACTGAATTTTCAGAAACTGCAATATCAACATATAAAAAAATTAATGAAATTTTAGATGAAGAAGAAATAATGGATATAGGTGACAAAACTATAAATAAAATAAAAAGATTAATAAATAAAGCTAATACAATATTATGGAATGGTCCAGTTGGAGTCTTTGAATTTAAAAACTTCAGAAAAGGAACAAAAGAAATAGCTTATAGTATAGCAAAAAACAAAGCATTTTCTATAGCAGGAGGAGGAGATACCTTATCAGCAATAAATATATTTAATATAAAAGAAAAAATTTCTTATATCTCTACAGGAGGAGGAGCATTTTTAGAACTAATAGAAGGAAAAGAATTACCTGTAATTTCAATTTTAAAAAATAAACAAAATAATTTAAAAAAAATACTATTATAAATTAAATTTAATGTTTCATATAATTGAATCTCATAAATAAAATATCAAATATAAAATATTACTTTAAATTTATTTTTAAAGGTTTATTATGACTAAAATTTTAGATATATTAAATCCTGGTGTTTTAAATAGCCATGATATGAAAAAAATATTTAGTATAGCAAAAGAAAAAAAATTTGCTATACCAGCTATAAATTGTATAGGAATAGATTCAATAAATGCAGTACTTGAAACAGCAAATAATATTAAATCCCCTGTAATTATTCAATTATCTTATAGAGGAGCAAAATTTATTGCTGGAAATTGCAAAAAATCAAAAAAAAAACATCACTTAGCCGTTATAGGAGCAATTTCTGCAGCTAAACATGTACATTTAATGGCAAAAGAATATGGAATACCAGTTATATTACACACTGATCATTGTAACAAAGAACTTTTACCATGGATCGATAAATTATTAATAGCAGGACAAATATACTATAAAAAGAAAGGAATACCATTATTTTCTGCACATATGATTGATTTATCTAATGAAAGATTAAAAAAAAATATTAAAATTTCTAAAAAATATTTAACAATTATGAAAAAAATAGATATGATACTAGAAATAGAATTGGGATGTACAGGTGGTGAAGAAGATGGTATAGATAATAGACAAATAAAAAAAACCAATTTATATACAAAACCTGAAAATGTAAATTATGCATATAAAAATTTAATATCTATAAGTCCGAATTTTATAATTGCAGCTTCATTTGGTAATGTACATGGAGTATATAAACCAGGTAATGTAAAATTGTTACCTAAAATCTTAAAAAAATCACAAGAATATATAAGTAAAAAACATAATTTATCATATAACTATTTAGATTTTGTTTTCCATGGAGGCTCAGGATCGACTTTAGAAGAAATAAAAGAATCTATAAATTATGGAATAGTAAAAATTAACATAGATACTGATATACAATGGGCTACTTGGCTAGGTGTTTTAAAATATTATAAAAAATATAAAAAATATCTACAAACACAAATTGGTAATCCGATTGATATAAATAAACCTAATAAAATATATTATGATCCAAGATCTTGGATACGAGCATCACAACTATCTATTTTGAAAAATTTAAAAAAATTTTTCAAAAAATGTAATGCAATTAATATATTATAAAAAATATGTAAATAAAAAAATAAATCAAAAAAAATAAAGACATTTTATATTAAAATGTCTTTATTTCACTAATACCATTAAATATTGCTTTATCTCCAAGATGTTCCTCTATACGAATTAATTGATTATATTTTGCAACACGATCAGATCTAGTTATAGAACCAGTTTTTATTTGTCCTGCCGAAGTACCAACAGCCAAGTCTGAAATAAAAGCATCTTCAGTTTCTCCAGAACGATGTGAGATAATTGTGGTATAACCCTTAATTTTTGCTATTTTAATAACAGATAAAGTTTCAGTCAAAGTACCAATTTGATTCAATTTAATTAAAATTGAATTAGCGATACCCTTATTTATTCCAATTTTTAAATATTTCTTATTTGTGGCAAATAAATCATCACCAACTAATTGAACACGTCTACCTAGAATATGAGTTTGATACAAATATCCATCTAAATCTAATTCAGACTGACCATCTTCAATTGAAGATATAGAATATTCTTGTATCAATTTATCTAAATAAGATGTGAATTCCTTAGATGAAAAAATTTTATTCTCACCTTTTAATTTATAAATTTTATTTTTTTCATCATATAACTCAGAAGCCGCACAATCTAAAGCTAAAACAATATCTTTACCAAATTCATATCCAGCATTTATTATCGCTTGTTTTATTATAAATAAACATTCTTCATTAGAAGATAAATTAGGAGCATATCCTCCTTCATCACCAACATTTGTATTTATACCTCTAGATTTTAAAATATCTCCTAAAAAATAAAAAATTCTATGACAAATTTGTAAAGATTCTTTAATATTTTTAGCAAGAATAGGTTGAATCATAAATTCTTGAATATCAATATTATTATCAGAATGCATACCACCATTAATAATATTCATCATAGGTAACGGTATAGAAAACTTATTTTTTGTATCATTAATTTCAGCAATATATTCATATAATGGAATATTTTTAGATAAAGAAGCAGCCTTAGCTACAGCTAAAGATACAGATAAAATAGCATTGGCTCCTAAATTAGATTTATTTTCTGTCCCATCTAAATCAATCATTATTTTATCAATATTACCCTGATCTCTAGCATCTTCTCCAATAATTTTATTAGATATAATATTATTAACGTTATCAACCGCTTTCATAACACCTTTACCTAAAAATCTTTCATAATCAAGATCACGTAATTCTAATGCTTCTTTGATACCAGTAGAAGATCCAGAAGGTACAGATGATAATCCAACAAAACCACCTGATAAATGAACTTCTGATTCTACTGTAGGATTACCTCTTGAGTCTAATATTTCTCTACTAAAAACTTTGATAATTTTAAACATTTAATTCTCCAAAAATATTTAAAAAATTAATTATTATTTTTATGTTTATTTGCTGCATTGATAAAACCTATGAATAATGGATGAGCAAGTAATGGAGTAGAATTAAATTCTGGGTGAAATTGACAAGCCAAAAACCAAGGATGTGTTACAATTTCAACTATTTCAATTAATTTATTAGTTAAAGAAATACCAGAAATAAAAAGTTCAGTATTAATAATATCCTTTAATAAAAATTTATTTATAGCATAACGATGTCTATGTCGTTCTAAAATAATATCAGAAGAATACAAATTTCTTGCCAAACTATTACTACTTAATAAACATTTCTTATTACCTAACCTCATTGTTCCACCTAAATTACTATTATTTATAAATTCATACTTATTATTACTACACTTATTAATTAATGAAATTATTGGATATTTACACGTAGGGTTAAACTCTACTGAATCAGCTTCAGAAATACCTAATACGTTACGAACATATTCAATAAAAACAATTTGTATACCTAAACAAATACCAAAAAAAGGTATGTTATTTTCACGTGCATATTTAGTAGCAAATAACTTACCATCGATACCTTTACAACCAAAACCCCCAGGAATTAAAATACCATGTAAATTATTTAATAATGTACAATCACCATTTTCTAAATCTTTAGAATTAATCAACTTAACATCTACTAAAGTACGATTATATAAACCACTATGTTTAATAGCTTCTAAAACAGACTTATATGCATCAGGAAATTTTACATATTTACCAATCATTCCAATGGTAACATAGTAAATTGTATTTTCCTCTTTATAAACAACTTCATCCCATACAGATAAATTCGCTTTAGGTACAATCATATTCAAATGTTTACAAACATAACTATCTAATTTTTGCTTATTAAATAATTTTGGTATCTTATAAATAGAATTAAGATTTATTAGTGATATAACGGCATTGTTATTAACATTACAAAATAATACAATTTTATTTAAACTACTAGAAGAAATTAAATCATCAGATCTACAAATTAATACATCAGGTTGAATACCTGTAGATAATAATTCTTTCACAGAATGCTGAGTAGGTTTTGTTTTTATTTCTCCCGCAGTTTTAATATATGGCACAAATGTTAAATGTATATACATTGTATTTCTACGAGTAAAATCAATACCCATTTGACGAATAGCTTCTAAAAACGGTAATGATTCTATGTCTCCAACAGTACCACCAACCTCTACAATTAAAACATCATAACCATAACCACATGCAATAATTTTTTCTTTAATCATATCTGTAATATGAGGTATAACTTGAATAGTAGATCCTAAATAGTCTCCTTTTCTTTCTTTACATATAACTTCATTATAAATACGACCTGTTGTATAATTATTACGATATGTCATTTTACTTTGAATAAATCTTTCATAATGTCCTAAATCTAAATCAGTTTCAGCTCCATCTTCTGTAACAAAAACTTCTCCATGTTGAATAGGACTGATAGTTCCAGAATCAATATTTATATAAGGATCTAATTTCATAACCGTTATTTCTAATTGTCTAGATTCCAAAATGTTTGCAAGAGCAGCAGAAGCTACACCCTTACCTAAAGATGATACAACACCTCCAGTTACAAATATATATTTTGTTGACATATTAACTCACAATAATATCAATTTAAAAATAAAATAATAAAAAAAAATAACTAAAAAACATTAATAGAAATATATATTTATTAAAATAAAACAATAACTTATTTAATATAATATATTAAAAAATATTAATATATAAAAATTAATAATATTAAATATTTTAAAAAAATAAAATTTAAATAAATGTTACTATACAACTTAAAACTATATATATTAATAAAATGATAATTTTTAAAAAATCATTTATCGCATCTATTAAATTAAAAATAGGTTTAATTTACTTTAAAACATTTAAACAAATAATTGATATTAAATTAAATAAAAATATATATTAAAATTATTAAATTTATACTTATGAAATAGTAAGAATAAAAAAAAATACTTTTTGATAAAATATTATTTATCAAACTAAATACAATATAATAAAAACATAAAAATTATATGAAATAAAAAATAATATTTTCAATATCAATAAATATTTTAATATTAAATAAAAAATTAAAAAAATAATTAATTAAAAATTAAATATTAATACTTATATAAATAAATGAGCAAATAGTGAGAAAAATATTAAAAATATTATTAATAATTACAACAATATCAACTTTAGCAATAACATATGTAATAATCAATATTAATTTAATTTTAATAAATTTAAAAAATTATTCAGAAATAATATTTTATTTAATATCAAAACATAAAAATATCTCAATACATGTTGAATCAATTCAAGGAAAATTTAATTTATTCAATCCTTTAATAAAAATGAAGAAAATATTTATAATATATCCAAATAATGATAAAATACTAATAGATAAATTAAATTTTACAATAGATATAAAAAAAACAATTTGTAATTTGAATTTATATATAAACTATTTTAGAATAGAAAAATTAAATATAAATACTAATTCAATAAACTTAAAAGAAAATAAAAAATTGTTTTTACCTAATCTTAAAAATATTAAAAAAATTGTTAACAAATTTAATTATTTAAACATATCTAAAAGTAAATTAAATATCTTTGATACAATCAAAAAAGAATATAAAATAATATCTTTTAATTTAAATATTAATAATAAAAAATACTTTTTAAAAAATAAATCAATAAACAATGTATTTAATAATAAAAAAAATAAAATAAAAATAAAAATAGATTTTAAAACAAAAATAGTTAAACTTTTATTTAATATAAAAAATAAAATTTATGTTAATAAAACATATAATATTAAAAATAATGAAAAAAAAAATTATACAGAAGGTAAAATTAACCTATATATATTAAATATAATAAAAAATAAACAAAAAAAATCAAGTAATATACAAATTAAATATTTTTATTATAAAAATACTAATAAAAAAAATACATATTTTATTAATATAAAAGATTCGCAAATAAAAATAAATAAGATTAATAAAAAAATAAAATTTAATATAAAATATATAAATATAAATAAAAAAATTTGGTTAAAAAAATATTTTTATTTTAATTTTTATACACAAAAAAAAGATAAAATTAAAAATAAAAATATTTTTTTTGAATTATTTTTATATAATAAAGAATTAAAAATAAAAATTAAAAATAATAAAAATATTTATTGTAACATTCACATAAATTTTAATAAATTTAAAAAAAATATAAAAAACAAAATAGAATTATCAAAATTAACAAGTAAAATAAATATAGATTTAATAAATTATAATAATATTAATTATTTAATAAAACTTTTAATTAAAATAAAAAATAAAAAAAAATTCAATATAATTCCTTTATCAATTAATACAAAAAAAAAAATCATTCATATAAATAATATAATTAGTGGGAATATAAAAAAAATAAATATTAAAACCATAATAGAAAAAAAAAAAATATTAGATAGCACAATATTCATTAAAAATAAACTAAAAATATTTTTTTATTTACTAAATTCAAAAAATCAATACATATCAAAAAATAATATTAACAATAATAAAAAATGGATAAAAAATATAATAAACTATATTACATCAAAAAAAAATAATATAATTTCAATTGAATATATAAAAATAAATATAAAATATATAAATATAATGGGACTAATATATAAAAATGTAATTTTTACTATATACACAAATGAAAATATAATTAAACTAAAAATAATAAAAAATGAAAATATTACAGAAATAGCATTTAAAAAAAATAATTTTAGAAAAATTTATATTCATTGCATAAATAAAAAAATTAATATTGATAAAATACCAATAAAGAAAATAAATACTAATAAATGCTGGTTAAAAAATATAATCTTATACATAAAAAATATAGATTTTTCAAATAAAAAAATATCATTTGACATAAACAAAATAAATAATTCAACTTTTCAATCTAAAACACATGTAATAATAAAAAAATATAAAATAATTTTAATAGGTAATATATATGGATATAATATTCAAAATTTATTTAAATATTTAAATATAAAAGTACCAATAAATAATTCAAATTTTTTTATAAAATATTATTTAACATGGAATAAAATATCATTAAATAATATAAACAATCACTTAAATGGAATAATCAAAATTAATTTAAACGAAGGTTTAATAAAAAATATTAATGTAAAAAAAATTAAAAAAATAATAAAAAAAATAAACATTAAACTTATCTTTATAAATATAAATATCATGATAAATAATTTATTACCTAAAAAAATATTTTTTAAAAAAATATTAGGAACAAGTAAAATATCAAATGGAATAATATACTTGAATAATATTTTATTAATAACTAATAATGAAAATATAAAAATAAATGGAAAAATTGATTTAAATAATAATAAAACAAATATTAAAACGACAATAGAACCCAAAATATATAAATCTATAAAAATTACATTAAAACTATTAATAGAACAAATCTTGAAATTAAAAAATAAAATATTAAATTTTTAATAAAATACATATTTTAAATAAAAAAATACTTATGTATAATAATAAAATATTAAAAATAATATAAAATCAATAAAGAATTAAATAAAATCATGTACGAATTATCTAAAATGAATAAAAAATCAGTAATAAATGATATTTTAACAAAAAATAAAATAAATAAAGAAGATATATTTTTAATACTTGATAAATTCAAAAAAAAAAAAATAGATTATGCAGAATTTTACTTTCAAAAAAAACAAGATGAATCATTAATATTAGAAGATAAAATAATTAAAGAAAATTACTACAATATAAATCAAGGAGTTGGAATTAGAATTATTAATAATGAACAAGTTGGATTTTCTTATTCTAATGAAATAAATAAAAAAATATTAGAAAAAAGTATAAATATAATAAATAATTTTATTATTAACAAAAAAATTATTAAAAAAATAAAATATAAAAATATTCCAACATATACAAGATATAGTAATATTAATCCATTAAATCAAATAAAAAATAAACAAAAAATTGATTTATTACACAATATAAATAAATTAGCGAAATCAATTGATAAGAGAGTTAAAAAAGTAACAGTACAATTAACAGGTTCTTATGAAAAAATATTAATAGCTAATACAGATGATTATAAATTACATACAGATATAAGACCATTAATAAAATTATCCATAAATGTATTAGTAGAAGAAAATAATAAAATAGAATATGGAACAAGTGGAGGAGGAGGTAGATTAGATTATAAATATTTTATAAAAAAAAAATATAATGGTGATACATATGCGAATAATTGGACATATGAAGCAGTAAGAATTGCATTAATTAGATTACATGCAAATGAATCACCTGGTGGTAAGTTACCTGTTGTATTAGGAAACGGGTGGCCTGGAATATTATTACATGAAGCAGTCGGGCATGGGTTAGAAGCAGATTTTAATTATAAAAATACTTCAGTATTTAATAAAAAAATAGGAAATAAAATAGCATCAAAATTATGTACAGTAATAGATGATGGGACTATTCAACAAACAAGAGGATCAATAACAATTGACGATGAAGGTACTCCAGGACAAAAAAATATACTAATTAAAAATGGAATTTTACAAAAATATCTTAATGACAAATTACATGCACGTTTAACTAATACATTACCTACAGGTAATGCAAGAAGAGAATCTTATGCTCATATACCATTACCTAGAATGACAAACACATATATGTTATCTGGTAAATCTACTCCAGAAGAAATAATAAATAGTATAGATTTTGGAATATATGCTGTAAATTTTAATGGAGGACAAGTAGATATAACATCTGGACAATTTGTTTTTTCAGCTTCAGAAGCATATTTAATAAAAAAAGGAAAAATATTTAAACCTATAAAAGGAACAACTTTAATAGGTTCAGGAATGGAAGTTATGAAAGAAATCTCTATGATAGCAAATGATTTAAAATTAGATAGTGGAATAGGAACATGTTCAAAAGATGGACAAGACATCCCTGTAGGGGTAGGATTACCAACATTAAAGATAAATAAATTAACCATAGGAGGTACAAAACTTAAATAAATACATATATTTCTATCAAAAAAATACTATTTTAATAATATATTTATCTTATTCTATCATTAATTTAAGATAATTAAAAAAATATATGTTTTTTATTAATTATAAATATTAAATAAATAATAATTTATTTACAAAATAACCTATTATATAAATAAATTTATTTTTATATTAAATAAAACATAAATTAATAATAAAATATAAAAAATAATAATTTATAATTAAAATTTATCATTTAAAAATAATAAAAATACACCAAAAAAAATAAAAAAATCTGCAAAATTAAAAGTAGCAAAATGATAATTTTTAATATGTAAATCAATAAAATCAATAACATAACCATTAATAATTCTATTAACTAAATTACCAATCGCTCCACCTAAAATAAATAACATAGAAATTATTAATTTAATATCATATATATCTGAAATATATAATTTAATGAAAATAATAAATATTATTAAAACAGATAATGTAATTATTAACCAATATTCAAATATACTATTACTAGATAATAAACTAAATGCTATACCATAGTTTTTAACATACAATAAATTTAAAAAAGAAAATAATTTTTTTTTATTTAATAAAATAAAATTATCCATTACTATTTTTTTAGAATAAAAATCAATAAATGTTAAAATATTTATAATAAAAAAATATAATATTTTAAAATATACTTTATATAAAGAAACGTTTTTCACCTTCACCATATAAATTAATAATACATCGTTTACATAAATCAATATAATCTAAACTTTTACCTACACTAATATCATAATGCCAACATCTAGCACATTTATTACCATATGCTTTTCTAACAATTATTTTTAAACCATCAATAATATTACTTTTATAAGAATCTACAGGAGATAAAGAATAATCCATAATTGAAACATAAGAAACAAGAAAAAAAAACTTTAATTCCTTAATCAAATAATATAATAAATCATTAATTTTATTAGTAATATATAATATAACTAAACAATCTAAAGAATTAAATATAATTTTATTAAAACGTAATTTTTCTATTATTTTATTAATTTCATTTTTAATTACCAATAAAGTATACCAAATATTATTATCAACTATATAATTATCATCAATATTAATCCAAGTTTCAGTAAATATATATTCTGTACGTTTACCAGGTAAAAATCTCCAAATTTCATCAGCAGTAAAAGATAATATAGGAGAAATACAACGAACAAGAACCTCAAGAATATAATAAATAGTAGTCTGACAACTTAAATTAGCAATATTATTATTTTTTAATGTATATCTTCTATCTTTAATAATATCTAAATAAAATGATCCCATATCTATAGAACAAAAATGTACTAATTTTTTAACCACATCATGAAAATTATAATTATTATAAAGATCTATAATATCATTTTGTAATTTTTTAATACAATAAATCATCCATTTATCTAATAACAACATATCACATTTATCAACTATATTAATTTTAGGATCAAAATCATTTAAATTAGCTAATAAAAAACGAATGGTGTTACGTATACGTCTATAAATACTTATTGAAGTACTTAAGATATCATTAGAAATAGAAATTTCATTAAAATAATCAGAATATGCAATACATAAACGTAAAATATCAGCTCCAAATTTATTAATAATATAAGAAGGTTCTATAATATTACCTAAAGATTTAGACATTTTATGACCTAAAGAATCAACAACAAATCCATGTGTTAAAACCTGACGATAAGGAGATTTATTATTAATAATCATAGAAATAATCAAAGAGGACATAAACCATCCTCTATGTTGATCAGAACCTTCAAAATAAATATCAGCAAAAAAATTATTCAATTCTTTTCTTTTAGATAATACAGAATAAAATGTTGCTCCAGAATCAAACCATACATCTAATACATCAACAATTTTAATATATTCTTTTTCATTAATATTAAAAAATTTTACATGATCTATTTCCCACCATATATCAACACCATTTAATTCTACAAGATCAGCAACTTTTTTCATTAAATAAATAGTATTTGGATGCAAATCACCTGTATTTTTATTAATAAATAATGGGATAGGAACACCCCAATTTCTTTGTCTAGAAATACACCAATTCGGTCTTTTACTAACCATAGATAACATGTTATTTTTAGACCATGTTGGTAACCATATAACATTTTCTATTTCTTTTAATATTTTTTTACGTAAATTATTTTTCTCTAAATTAATAAACCATTGATATGTTGAAAAAAATATAACAGGATATTTATGTCTCCAACAATATGGATAACTATGTTCTATTTCTTTACTATGTAACAATATATTTTTTTTATAAAATATTTCCAAAAGATTATTATTTGCATCAAAAATATTTAATTTACTTAATAAAGAATGTACATTACATAAATAATTACCATAAGAATCAATAATATCATTTGATCTTAATTTATATCTTTTACCAACCAAATAATCATCTAAACCATGATTAGGTGCTATATGAATTATAGCATTACCTTCATATAAATTAACATGATCACTAAGAACTAAAGGTACTTTATCATCTAAAAATGGATGGAAAAAATATAAAAATTCTAATTTTTTACCTTTACAAATATTACCCACAATAGAATAATTTTTTATATTAACTCTGAAAATAAATTCTGAAAATTTATTTTCAGAAATTATATAACCATAGTTATTATGAAATAATAGAATATAACTTAAATTAGGATGAACACATAAAGCACTATTAGCAGGTACAGTCCACAAAGTGGTACTCCAAGCTACACAATATATAGATTTAAAATTTTTATTTTCACAAATACCAAATCTAGAAAGAACATCTTTAATATCAATTGATTTAAATAAAATATCCGCTGATAAAGAAGTTTTATTACAATATTCAACCTCAGCCTCTGCTAAAGAAGATTGACATTTAACACACCAGTAAACAGGAAAACATTCTCTATATAAATAACCCTTTTTTATAATTTTTATTAAAGCTCTAATAATATTAGCTTCATTTGAATAATCCATAGTTAAATAAGGATTATCCCAATCAGCAACTACACCTAATCTAATAAATTCCTCTTTTTGTTTATTAACCTGTGTATTAGCATATTGACGACATAATTTTCTGAAATCATTTAATAATAATTTTTTTTTAAATACATCAATATTTTTCTCTATAACATGTTCAATAGGCAAACCATGACAATCCCATCCAGGTATATAAGGAGCATTATAATTTCCTAAACTTTTTGATTTAATTATTATATCTTTAATAATTTTATTCATAGCATGACCAATATGAATATTACCATTAGCATAAGGAGGACCATCATGTAAAATAAATAATTTTCTGTTTTTTTTAGATGAACGAATTTTTAAATAAAGATTACCCTTATTCCAATTATTTAAAATATCTATTTCTTTTTTTACCAAATTAGCTTTCATAGAAAATTTAGTATTTGGTAAATTTAAAGTATTTTTATATTTATTCATAATATTAATTTTATAAAATATATATCATATTTTTAACTTAAAATATTTTTTAACAACCATAATATCATTACTAATTTGTTTTTTTAATTTATCTATTGAATAAAAAAATTTCTCATCTCTTATTTTACAACAAAATAATACATCAATACGATAATAATATAAATTAATAAAAATATCCAATAAGTGCACCTCCATTTTTAATTTAGTACCATAAAAGGTAGGACAAGTACCAATATTAGCAATACCATATATAGGTTCTAAAAATAATCCATAAATTTTAACAGCATAAACCCCTCTAAGAGGAAAAGTAGTATGACGAATAGATATATTTGCTGTAGGATATCCAATAACATTACATCCAATAGCATTTCCTTTTACAACACGACCAGAGATCATAAACGATCTACCCAATAATAACTTAACAAAATCAAAATTATTAACATACAAATACTTACGTATTAAAGAACTACTAATTCGTATTTTATTATATAAATAAGTATTAATATTAATAACATTAAATCCATATTTTAAACCTAATTTTTTTAAATGTTTTACATCACAATGACGTTTTACACCCAAACAAAAATCATCTCCAACAATCAATAATTTAATAGATAAATTATTGATTAAAAAATTTTTAATGAAAAACTCGCCATTCAAAGAAGCAAAATCTAATTTAAAACGAATGCATAAAACCAAATCAATACCTAATGTAGATAAATATTTAATTTTTTCACGAAAAGATGTTATACGGATAAAAGGAGTAAATGGTTTTAACACTTCCAATGGATGAGGTTCAAACAATATTACCATTGTTTTTACATTATAATTAGAACCTTCTATACATAAACGCTTTAATAACATTTGATGCCCTAAATGTACACCATCAAAATTACCAATAGTTAATACACATTTACGATATTCATTTTTTAAATTATATATACCACGTATCAAACGCATAATCTACTAAATAAAAATATTATAAAATAATCAATAAATTTAGATTATACTAATATAAAAAAATAAATATATAATTATTTCAAATTATAATGTTATCTAAAATAATTGAAACAAATATTTTTTTAAATAAAATTATTTGCTAAAAAAACTAAATAATTATATAAATATATAATTTACTATATTTTAATGGAGATAATATTATGACAAATACTCAATCAGCTAATAAAAGAATAAAAACAAATGAAAATAAAAGAAAACATAATGTTAGTAAAAAATCCATGATGAAGACATTTATTAAAAGAACACAAAAAGCAATAAATGAAAAAAATAAAGAAAAAGCTAATATTGAATTTAAACAATTACAAAAAATTTTAGATAAATTAGTTTTTAAAAAAATTATACATAAAAATAAAGCTGCTAGACATAAATCAAATTTTACTATTAAAATAAAAAAAATTTAAAAAATCAATTTTTTTTAAATTGTCTCTTTATCATTAAGTATCCTAATATACCAGATATTAAAGACGATAAAAAAACTCCTAATTTAGCTATTTCTATTAATAAAAGATCATGACTATTATTATATGATAGCAAAATAATAAAAATAGACATTGTAAAACCAATTCCAGAAATAATACCTGCAGACAAAATATTATAAATATTTAAATCAATTAATATATTTTTATTTTTAAATTTAGTAAAAATCCAACTGAAAAATGTTATACCTATAGGTTTACCTAAAAATAAACCAAAAAATATACCTAGAAATAAAAAAGAAAAAAAATCTTTAAAATGAACATGTAAAAAACAAATACCAGAATTTACAAAAATAAAAATAGGTAAAATTATTTTATCTACAAAAGTTCTCAAATTAGAATATAACATTCTATCTAAACTAACATTATCAATTATATATCTCTCAGATGAAAATAAACCCATAAATAAACCAGTCATAGTTGGATGTATACCAGATTTTAATAACATAAACCATAAAAATAAACCACAAAATAAATAAATAATAAGACTTTTATTTTTAAAAAAATACAAAAATAATAAAAACAAAATATTTAAAAAAGATAAGAATAAAAAAAATATAGAAATATTATTATTATAAAATATAGCAATAATTAAAATTGCAATTATATCATCAAAAACAGATAATATTAACAAAAAAGTCCTAAATGAAACAGGAATATAAGAATTTAATATTGATAAAATACATATAACAAAAGGTATATCAGTAACAGTTGGAATAGCCCAACCATGTCTGATAATTAAATTATTAAAATTAAATAAATAAAAAATTAATCCAGGTAATAACATTCCTCCTAAAGCAGCAAAAGCAGGTAAAAAAATAACATAATTATTAGACAAAAATCCCATAAATCTTTCATATTTTAATTCTAAAATTACTTTAAAGAAAAAAAATGTCATTAAAAAATTATTAACGAAAAAATATGTAATATAACTAAAATTAAAACCTAAAACATTAAAATTATATGGTAAATATATTAAAGAAAAATATATTTTTTTAGTATAATTATTATTAGCAACTAATAATGTAATAAAAAAAACTATTAATAAAAAATAATTATCATTTATTTTATTAAAATAAAACCTGCAACATTTTATCATGATATAAAAAAATAAAAATATAAAAAAATTTCAAAAATTTTAAATAATAAAAAATTATAATATCAGCTTGTTAAATCATCAAAAAATTTTTTAACACCATTAAAAAAATTTTTTGATTTAGGATTATTTACTTTAGAAGATGAACAATCAAGACTTTTACCTAACTTATATAACATTTTTTTTTGTTCATAATTTAAGTTAACAGGTGTTTCTACAATAACTTTGCACAATAAATCACCTAAATAATTACTTCTAATAGATCTTACTCCTTTACCCCTCATACGAAATAATTTACCTGTTTGTGTCTCAGCCGGTATTCTTAATTTTATTTTACCATTTAATGTTGGCACCTCTATTTTACCACCTAAAGCTGCCATTATAAAACTAATAGGAACTTCACAATATAAATTATTATTTTTTCTTGAAAAAATAGAATGATCTTTAACTTTTATTTCAACATATAAATCACCTGAAGATCCACCTCTTATACCATATTCTCCTTCACCTGTTAAACGAATTTTATCACCAGTATCTACTCCGGATGGTATTTTAACAGATAGTGTTTTATTACGTTCAATACGCCCATTACCATCACATAAATTACATGGATTATTTATAACTGATCCATCTCCATTACAAGCTGGACAAGTTTGTTGTACAGTAAAAAAACCTTGTCTCATTTGAACTTGACCAGCACCATTACATGTTTTACATAATTTTGACTTTGTACCTATCTTAGCACCACTACCTCTACAAACATTACATCTCTGTAATACTGATACTTGTATTTTTTTAGTAATACCAATTACTGCTTCTTCCAAAGTAAGATCTAAACTATAACATAAATCTGAACCAGAAGATTTATGTTGACGACGACTAGAACTACCAAAAATATCTCCAAAAACATCACCAAAAATATCTCCAAAATCAGCATTAGTATGATAAGAAGTATGAGAAGAACTATTATTATTAAATGCTTCATGACCATACTGATCATAAGATGAACGTTTTTGTTTATCACTTAAAATTTCATATGCTTCTTTTACTTCCTTAAATTTATCCTCCGCTGATTTATTACCCTGATTACGATCAGGATGAAACTTAATAGCTAATCGTTTATAAGCTTTTTTAATATCACGATTACTAGCAGATTTAGAAACACGTAAAACATCATAATAATCTTTTTTAATCATTGTATAATTTACTCTTAATAATTATATAACTATAAAATATAAATAATATAATTATATATACTAAAAAATATAAAACAAAATTATTTTTTGTTATCTTTAATTTCTTCAAAATCAGCATCTACAACATCTGAATTCTGTTTATTATTTTCCGTTTTAAACGATGTTGATGAAGACATTTTATCTTGATTCTTCATAGCTTCTATAAGTTTATTAGAAACTTGAATCAAAGATTGTATTTTACTTTGAATATCTTCTTTATTTTCAGATTTTAAAGATGACTCTAAATCATTTAAAGCATTTTCTATAATATTTTTATCTTCTAAAATTAATTTATCACCACTATCTTTTAATTGTTTCCTAGTACTATGCAATATCTGATCTCCTTGATTTTTTACTTGAACTAATTCTTCAAATTTACGATCTGATTCAGCATTATTTTCTGCATCACGTATCATTTTATCTATTTCACCTTCATTCAAACCAGATGATGCTTTTATAGTAATTCTTTGTTCTTTACCTGTATTATTATTTTTAGCAGATACATGTAAAATACCATCAGCATCAATATCAAAAGTAACTTCAATTTGCGGTATACCCCTAAGAGCAGGTTGTATACCATCTAAATTAAATTGGCCTAAAGATTTATTATCTAAAGCACGTTTACGCTCGCCTTGTAATACATGTATAGTAACAGCTGATTGATTATCTTCAGCTGTAGAAAATACCTGACTATGTTTAGTAGGTATTGTGGTATTTTTACTTATTAAAGAAGTCATTACTCCACCCATAGTTTCTATTCCTAATGATAAAGGAGTAACATCTAATAATAAAACATCTTTAACATCTCCAGATAAAACTCCTGCTTGTACAGCCGCTCCTACAGCTACTGCTTCATCAGGATTAACATCCTTACGAGGTTCCTTCTTAAAATATTCTGCTACTTTTGTTTGAACCATAGGCATACGAGTTTGCCCACCAACTAAAATTACATCATTTATATTTGTTATAGATAAATTTGCATCTTTTAAAGCAACTTTCATAGGTTCTATAGACTTATAAATTAAATCTTCAACTAAAGATTCTAATTTTGCACGAGTAACTTTAATATTTAAATGTTTAGGACCACTAGAATCCGCTGTTATATATGGTAAATTAACATCAGTTTGATGTGTAGAAGATAATTCAATTTTAGCTTTTTCTGAAGACTCTTTTAAACGTTGCATAGCTAATGGATCATTATGAAGATCAATACCAGTATCTTTTTTAAACTCATTTACTAAATAATTTATCAAACGACTGTCAAAATCTTCTCCTCCTAAATGAGTATCTCCATTAGTAGCTAAAACTTCAAAAGTTTTTTCACCATCAACTTCATCTATTTCTATAATGGAAATGTCAAATGTACCTCCACCTAAATCATATACAGCAATAACACGATTACCTTTACCCTTATCTAAACCATAAGCTAAAGCTGCTGCAGTAGGTTCATTAATTATACGTTTAACCTCCAAACCAGCTATACGACCAGCATCTTTAGTAGCTTGTCTTTGAGCATCATTAAAATATGCAGGTACAGTTATAACAGCTTTATTAATAATTTCTCCTAAATAATCTTCTGCTGTTTTTTTCATTTTCTTTAAAATTTCAGCTGAAATTTGAGGAGGTGCCATTCTTTTATTTTTTACATTTAACCAAGCATCACCATTTCTAGATTCAACTATTTTATAAGGCATTATTTTAATATCACGTTGTACTTCTTCATCTTTAAAACGTCTTCCTATTAAACGCTTTATTGCAAATAAAGTATTTTCTGGATTTGTCACTGCTTGACGTTTTGCAGGTTGACCAACTAATATTTCATTATCTTTAGTATATGCTATAATAGAAGGTGTGGTACGATCACCTTCAGAATTTTCTAAAACTCTAGCTTTATTACCATCCATAATAGCAACACAAGAATTAGTCGTACCTAAATCAATACCCATAATTTTACTCATATAAAAACCTCTAAAATAAATTTAATTACTATATAAAAATTTTGTAAATTTTATTCAATTATAAACTCTATATGTCAATTTAGATGGGGCCGCTTAATTAAGCATCAAGAGCAAAAACAAAAAATATTTTAAATAAATAAAAATTAATTAAACTAAAATACAATTAATTTTATTAAATAAAATATAATAAAAAAATTTTTAAAAAATAATTTACTCAATATACAAGATAAATATATTTAAACTATTTTAAAAAATATACAGTATACTAATTTAAATAATAGTATTTATTTTCCAAATTAAAAAATAAAATAAAAAAACTATTAAAAAAAAATTTATTAAATGAAATATATTTTAAAATTTTAATAAATAAAACAAAAATTTTTATATAAAACATCAACTATAATTAAATTTATACATTTTTATTCAAATAAATATATTTATATAAATATATTCAAAATTAAAAATAAAACAAAAATAAATAATTTTTAGTATACAATATATTTTTATAGAAAAGATATTTTTAATACAAAACAACAATTATAAAATTAATATTTACAAAAATATTAATTTTATTAAATTCAAAATAAAAAATATATAAAAAATGCGCCCTTAGCTCAATATGGATAGAGCAACAGCCTTCTAAGCTGTAGGTTACAGGTTCAATTCCTGTAGGGCGTAATCAATAAAATTACTAATTAATAATATATTTATAAAAAAAAAAATATACTTAAATAAAAATCAAAAAATTCTTAAAAATAATTAATAATAATAAAACCTATTTAATTATATAGATTAAATAAAATTATTTATTTTGTAAAAATGATCTTATTTTAAAAAACTTATTATCTTCCCATCTAAACATTGTTAAATACCCCCCCCAACAACACCCATAATCTAAAAAAATTATATTAGAAGGTAAACTAACATTAACTAAAGAAGACCAATGTCCAAAGATTATTTTATAATCATTTGGTATAACATTTGTTTTTAAATACCATGGTATTAAATGAGAAGGGGCATAAAACGGATTTAACTTGCACAACAACTCTAATCTACCATCTGGTAAGAAATACCTCATATTAGTAAACACATTCAATATAAAATTCATTTTTTCAAAATTTATTGATTTAAATAAAAAATCAATAATTTTACCATTAAATATATAATCTAGAAAAACATCATAAATACTACTAGATAATATTTCATTTATTGATTTAGAATAGTCAATTAAAGTATTAATATCCCATTTTGGATGAATACCAGCATGTGATAAAATTATTTTCTTATTTTTATCAATTTGAATAAATGGTTGATATCGTAACCAATTAACCAAATCAACTATATCATCAGATAAAAATATAGAAGACAAATTTTCTTTGATTTTAAATTGAATAATATTTAAATAAATTGCGATAAATAATAAATCATTATTACCTAAAACCACACGTGCTTTTTTACCTAAAGAACGAATATATCTTAAAACATCTAAAGACTTATTCCCTTTAAAAACTAAATCTCCGGCAATCCATAATATATCTTTATCGGGATTAAAAAATACTTTTTTTAGTAAAAGTTGTAATTCATCATAACAACCATGTATATCACCTACAAAATAATTACTCATAAATTAATATTCTTTAATAATAAATTATTTTACAATATATTATGTGTAATAAATTATAACAAATTTAAAAATAAAAAATATTTTATAAATTATTAGATAATTTGCAAAAATCATAAACAGAAATATTTTCAGCACGTAAATCAGGATTAATATTTAATTTTATTAAATCATTAACAGTAAAAAAATTACTTAAACTATTACGTAACATTTTTCTACGAAACATAAAAGCAGATTTGACAATTAAATTAAATAATTTAATATTATTAACTTTATATATATTTTTACTCCGAGGTATAATTTTTACAAAAGAAGAATCAATTCTAGGACTAGGAATAAAAGATTTAGAATAAACATTAAATAAAAAAAATATTTCATAATAATATTGCATAATAACAGTCAATCTACAATAATTTTTATTTCCTGGTAAAGAAATCAACTTATCTACAACTTCCTTTTGCATCATAAAATACATATCTTTTATATGATTTATATATCTAATAAAATAAATAATTAAAGAAACTGATATATTATAAGGTAAATTACCAAATATTCTAATATTTTTATTATAAATTAAAGAAAAATAACAAAAATTAAAACTCATAACATTTTGTTTAAAAATAACTACATTAGAGGAAATTAATTTATTATTACATAAATATAAAACTAAATCTTTATCTAATTCAATAACAAATAATTTTCTTACAAAATTACTTACAGGTATTGTTAAAGCCCCAAAACCTGGACCTATTTCAATTAATACATCATCATATAAAGGATTAATAATATCAATAATATTTTTTATAACTTTATTATCTATAAGAAAACATTGACCTAAATATTTTTTAACAATATGTCCTTTATATATAAAATTATTCATAAATATTTCTAATCATATATTTAATAAACAAAACTAATAAGATCAATTTTATCAATTACTAATAAATCTAAAAGAATTAAATATAAAACAAATGTACAAATAAAAAGTAAAATAAAATAAATATTTATAGTTTTATTAAAAATACAAAATTTTAATACAATAAATTTCTGACCATGATACATAATTAATATTATATTTACATAAATTATATATTTAGAAAAAGATATAATACCAAGAGATAATAAATCAATTAACTTTATTCTTTCATTAATACATAATTTATTTAAAACTAATATAATAATTTTATTTTCTTAATCACCAATAAAAATATTTATACAAACATGATAATTTAAACTAGAAATTAAAATTTTAGAATTTATTATATTAAATAAATATTTTAAATTTTTATTAATAATTCTAATAACAGTTTTCAAATTATATTTTATAATAAAAAAAAATACATTTATTATAGGTACATAATTAATAAATAAAAAAAAATAAAATATATAATTCATTAAAATTATAAAAATTTTTTTAATATTAAAATAAGAAGAAAAAAAACATTATCCTTAAAAAATTAATATTATATTTATTCATCTTAATTAAATATTTTTATATAAGAAAATTTATTTAATTTTTCTAAAAATAACTCTTTTGTTTCAAGATATTTATTTTTATACAAGTAATCATAAAATTTTATTTGTTCTAATACATGTAAACGATTAACTATACGAGTTCCTAATAATTGGATCAAATGCCAACCCATAGAAGATTTTAATGGTTTACTAATTTGCATAATATTTAAATTAGATAAAACTACTTTAAATTTATTATTTAAATGATTAGAATCAAACCATCCAAAATATCCATTTCGATCATTAAGAAACTTATTATCCATAGAAAAAATATTTACAGCATTATCAAAACTAATATTACCAGATTCAATTCTTTTTTTAATCAAAGACAGTTTTAAAGAAATATCATAATCATTTTTAATAAAAAAATTAGGTATAAATATATGACGAATACAAAACTCTTTAAATATAATTTTTTTTACCTTATTAAATAAATCTTTGATATTTACAATATAAAAACCTGCGGCAGACTTTATAGGATAAGATATATCCCCTGTTTTACCATGAATTAAAAATTTTTCAAATATAACAGGTAAACTTCCAATTGTTCGATATTCAAACAAAATAATCTTTACTAATTTTAAATGATCTACATATAATTTTTTAATATCTCTAAACTTAATTCCTTTTTTTAATTTAAAAAAAATTTTATTAGATAATGTCTGTTTTAATATAAATTCTTTACAATTATAATTTTCTGATAAGGGTATAAAAAAACACCTTAAAAAATAAACATTATTTTTTATATATCTATAAAAAATATTTTTTGTAAATAAATTCAATTCTTCATAAGTAATATAAACATTTTTACTTATTTCATAATCCAATATTTTAGAAATTAAAATTTCTCTTTTAAGATATTTAAAATAAACAGAATAATCAATACCATAATAAAAAAGATAAAATTTAAATTTTTTAAAAGTAATATTAAACTTATTAATTATATTTGATATAACACCTAAAACTTCTTCATTAGTAATATTAAATTTATATTTTTTACCCAAAGGAAATATTAATTGATTATTAATTAAATATTTTATAGATTGCTTACGCAAAACATCTCTACTTACTATCAAATTACTTAACAATTTTGTTTGCATTTTTATGATATTCATTATATTTTGAATATCACTTTCTAAAATAATTTGATTATTTACTATTAAGGATATTTTATCTATAAAACATTCAAATGAATATGAATATTCACAATTAAATATCATTATAATAATTAAAAAATAAATATTTTTTCTTAATATAGACATAAAAAATAATTTTAAAAATTTTAAAACAATGTTAATAAAAATTCTTGTAAATTAATAATAAAATTCTCAAAAATTTTAATTTATAGATCTAAATAAATAAAAATATCAAATTAATAAATTAAATAAAATAAAATTAAATTAAAAATACAAAAAATAAATATTAACAAAAATTATGTTAAATAAAATACTCAACTTAATAAAATACCATAGCGGTAAAATTATTATTAATACTGAAAATTAATTTATAAATATTTATTTAATAAATTTATCAAAAAATATAAGAAAATGATTAAAATATATAAAATAACACCAACCGAAACAAATTCCTAAAACTCCTTAAATATAAAAATTATTTAGTACTAAAATATCATTTTAAATTTATCAAAAAATATTTTTTTATTTTTTGTAAATTATAACCGCTCTCCTATTTTTTGCATAAACTAACTCAGTATTACCTTGTAATAAAGGCCTATCCTTTCCATATGAAATTACAGATATCTGTTCAACATATGCTCCTTTACTTTCTAAATATTTCTTTAAAGCATTAGCACGTTGCTTTCCTAAAATAAAATTATATTTAATTGTACCTCTATTATCTGTATGACCTTCAATAATTATTTTACAATGAGGATGACTATGCAAATAAATTGCATGCATATTTAACATACTAAAGAATTTATCATCAATATTATATTTATTCAAAGGGAACAAAACTATATTTTTATCCATTATATCTGAAAGTAAAATATTCTTTTTATTATGAATATTATTATCTACATAATTTAAAGATAATGATCCCTTATCAGATATTTTGTGATTTTTAGAAACATCACAAGAAACAATAAATATAAAACATAAAATAAATAATAAAAATTTATTTAAAAAAAACCTATACAACATTTTTCACACCTCTATATTAAAATTTTAAAATAAAAATATAATTATTAAACTAATAAATTATTTTATACTAAACAAATTAAATATTTATTATAAAACAATAATTCAATTAAATTGAAATCTTTAATTGAAAATAAATTTTATTCTATAATAATATTATGAAATAAAATAATAAAATTTTAATTAATTAAACTATAAACACCATTTATTTATAATATCATTATTAATATTTATTTAATATACTAAAGTATAAATTTTTATATAAAAACAAAAAAATATTCTATATAAGAATATACTAATTTATCTTTAAATAAATAAAAAAAAATAAATATCATCTTAAAAAAAAAATAAAATAATCAATATTAAATATATAAAATTTACTTTTTTCTAAAAATACAAACTTAATATTTAATAATTAAAGAATTTTAAAATAAATTAAATATGTAAATAAATACTCATAAAAAAATATTAATTATTAAAATACATGATAAATTTATTAAATAAATATAAACATGTTAATATAAAATAAAAAATATATTAATTAAATTTAAATAGGATTATCAACATCAAAAAAAGTAATCTTCAAATTATATTTGTCCTTAAGCCACATACCCAAAGAAATAATACCATATCTTTCAGAAACATAATGACCTATAGAAAAAAAATGGATATTATTTTCACGTATAATATGAAAAGTTTGTTCAGATATTTCACCAGTTATAAATGCATCAACACCAAAATTAATGGCATAATCAATATAATTTTGTCCTGCTCCACTACACCAAGCAATTTTTTTAATTAAATTTGATAAATTACTTTTACTAGAACAATGATATGGTTTTCTAAGAAAAATTTTATTAATATTAAAAATTAATTCATTATAAGAAATAAAATGTTTAAACTCTCCCCAAAAAACAAATGGATGTATTTTGCCACATATTTCAATAGATAACAATTTAGCTAATTGAACATTATTACCAAATTCATAATGAATATCTAAGGGTAAATGCCAACAATACAAATTAATACTATTATTTAAAATTGTTTTTATTCGATTATATTTAATCCCTTTAATAACAGGATTTTCATTCTTCCAAAATAATCCATGATGAACTATAACTGCATCTGCATTTAACATTACAGCTTTGTCTAATAATTCTTGACACAAACTAACACCAATAACAACTATCTTAATTTCTTTACATCCTTCAATTTGCAATCCATTAGGTAAATAATCATTAATTTTATTAACATTTAATTCTTTATTTATAATATTTTCTAATTTAATATTATCCATATTATTTATTAGTTCATTTTACAAAATTTATAATAAAATTACCTTAACATTATAACATAATTTTAAATATTTTTAAGAATAAAAATTTAAATATTTTTAAGAATAAAAATAATTGCGAAAAATTTTAACAATTAAATATTAAATACAAAAAATATAAATATAATTAATGTAAAATTATAAAAATAAATTTAAAAAATAAATCTATATAATAATATTAAAATTTAAAATTAAAGTATAAAAAATATTTTTAATAATTATTAAAAATATAAATATTAAAATATTAATAAAATAAAACATTTTATAATAAACAATTAAAATAAACAATATTAAAAAATTAAATTTATAATAAAAAAATGAATTATATAATAACTTTAACTGGTGGAATTGGATATAGAAAAACTACAGCTGCCAATATATTAAGAAAACTTAAAATAAACATAATAGATTCTGATAAAATTCGTAAAAAAATAACAAAATCAGGTAAACCAACTTTAAAAACTATAATAAATAAATTTGATATAAACTAGTTAACCAAAAAAGGTTTATTAAATAAAAAAAAATATTTAAAAAAACTAAAATATAGAATTCGATTAAATAATTTTTTACATCTATAATACATGAAGAAACAAAAAAACAAATATTAAAAAATAAATCTATATGATATTTGTGAATTATACCTCTCTTATTAAATACAAATATAAAAAAAATACAAATCGTATACTTGTAATAAATGTATCAAAAAACACACAAATAAAAAAAATAATGTTAAGAGATAATTATAATTATTATCAAACTAAAAACATTATATCAACACAAGATAAGAATAATAAACGTTCAAATTTAGCCGATGATATAATAAAAAACGAAAAATCAATAGAAAATTAAAAAAAAAGATAATAAAACTAAATAATTTTTATAACAAATTAGCAATAAAAAAAAATTAATATTAAATTTTATTTAATTTAAAAAAATTACTTATTAAGTATAATATAGATATTATAAAAAATAAAATATAAATCTACAATTTGTCATTTCCATTTATTTTATTAAACAACAAACTATAATTTATTGTACTAATATTATTCATATCAATAAAAAATAAACCTTTGTAAAAATTAACATATATTTTAGTTATAATACTAATTACCTCATATTTTAAAGATTCTAACATATTTATAAACATAATAAAAGATTCACGTTTATATTCTTGCTTTGGGTCCTTTTGCGCATAACCCCTCAAATGAATACCTTGACGCAAATAATCCATGGAAGCTAAATGCTCCTTCCAAAATAAATCTAAGATTTGCAACATAACATTTTTTTCTATATTTTGTAATAATAAACGATCAATCAATTTCTCTTGATTATCATGGAAATTAATTATATCTCGTAATATATATGCATATATATCAAATTCTTTATTATTTATTATATCTGTATTTAATTTATATAATGATAATTCTAAATTAAAATCCTGTTTAATAATATTTTTAAATTTAATTAAACTACAGAGCAATTCAGATAAATTTGTAGAAACATAAGTATTAATAATTTTATTAAACACATCATTACGAACAACCTTAATTGTTCCACTAATATTAATAGATTCTAAAAGAAAATTACGTTGCATATAAATTACTTTGCGTTGATCATTAGCAACATCATCATATTCTAATAACTGTTTTCTAATATCAAAATTACGATTTTCTACTTTACGTTGAGCATTGGCTATAGCCTTTGTAACCCATGGATGTTCAATAGCTTCTCCAAAATTAATACCTAATTTACGCATCATATGAATAATTTTAGAAGGAGTAAAAATACGCATCAAAGTATCATCCATAGATAAATAAAAACGAGAAGAACCAGGATCACCTTGACGACCAGACCTACCTCTTAATTGATTATCTATCCTTCTAGATTCATGACGTTCAGTACCAATAATATATAAACCACCTACGGATACAACAAAATCATGTTTTTTTTTCCAAATTAACTTATTTTTATATAGTTCATTAGAATCAATAACATTAAATAATTTATTGATATTAATTTTACTACCTCCTAAAACAATATCAGTACCTCTACCTGCCATATTAGTAGCAATTGTTACTGCACCTGGTTCACCAGCTTTTGCAATAATTTCAGCTTCCTGAACATTAAATTTAGCATTTAAAACACTATGTTTTATACCTAATTTCTTTAATTCATTAGAAATAAGTTCAGATTTTTCTATAGAAATAGTTCCAACTAAAACAGGTTGTTTTTTTTTAATACAATTAATAATATCTAAAATAATAGCATTTATCTTTTCATTTTCAGTAATATATATTAAATCAGAAAAATCTTTTCTAATCATAGGTTTATTAGTAGGAATAATTACTGTATCAAGATTATAAATAGTATTTAACTCAAAAGACTCAGTATGTGCAGTACCTGTCATACCAGATATTTTTTTATACATTCTAAAATAATTCTGAAAAGTTATAGATGCTAAAGTTTGATTCTCATTTTGAATATTAACATTTTCTTTAGCTTCTATAGCTTGATGTAAACCATCAGACCACCTTCTACCAGGCATAATTCTACCGGTATGTTCATCAACAATAATAACTTTATTATTTTTAACAATATAATCAACATTACGAATAAATAAAGTATGAGCTCGTAATGCTGCTAATATATGATGCATTAATATTATATTAGCAGAAGAATATAAAGATTCTTCACTACTCATAATACCTCTTTCAACCAATAAATTTTCTAATAAATCCATACCTCTTTCAGTTAAATAAACCTGTTTAGATTTTTCATCAATTGAAAAATGACCAAAACCATCATATACATCAGAATCTTCTTTATCTTGACATATCAAATTAGGAACGATTTTATTTATTTCAAAATATAAATTAGAATTATTTTCTGTAGGACCTGAAATAATCAACGGAGTACGTGCTTCATCAATAAGAATAGAATCAACTTCATCTACAATAGCATAATATAATTTTCGTTGTACACGATCATTCTTATTAAAAACCATATTATCTCTAAGATAATCAAATACATATTCATTATTGGTACCATAAGTTATATCAGCATTATATGCTATTCTTTTTTCTAAAGTAGAAGTGCTGGAAACATTAACACCCACAGTTAATCCAAGAAATGTAAATAATTCACGATTATTTTCTGCATCTCTTTTTGCTAAATAATCATTTACTGTAACTATATGTACACCATATCCATTTAAAGAATTCAAATAAGCTGGTAAAGTTGCAGTTAATGTTTTACCTTCCCCTGTTCTCATCTCTGCAACACAACGTTTGTTTAATACAATTCCTCCAATAAGTTGAACATCAAAATGACGCATACCAAATATTCTTTTACTAGCTTCCCTAACAACAGCAAATGCTTCAGGAAGTAATGAATTTAATGATTCACCACTTTTCAATCTATTACGAAATTCAATAGTTTTATTCTTTAACAAATCATCAGATAATTTAGAAATATCATTCTCAAAAGAATTAATTATATTAACAATCCTATACATACGTTTTAAAATACGATCATTACGACTACCAAATAATTTAGTTAAAAACTTTATAAACATAATATAATTCTCATAAATAATAAATTAAAATTAACTTTAAACATATTTAAGATCTTTAAAAACTTATAATTTTAATTAACCATTTGAAATATAAAAAAATAAGTATTTTATTAAAATTATAATCTTTAGTTTAATATTAAATAATTTAAAAATATATATCCTATTAATATCTATACCATAATAAAATAGAATATATGAACTAACTAAAAAATAAAAATATTTTCTTAAATAAACTTGCTAATAATAATTTAATTAATGAATACTATATTATTAAAATTTTTATATAATAATTTAATATTATTATATTATTTTTAATAATTTTTTAATAACATTAGTTATGTCACCAGCTCCTTGTATTATTAATACATCATTACAAGTAAGAATAACTTTCAATTTATCTATCAAAAAATCAAAATCTTTTACAAAAATAGGACTTAATTTGCCAAGTATAAAAATATCACTACATAATTTAGTACTATTTATACCAAAAATAGGTAATTCATTAGAAGAATAAATATCAGAAATAAATAAAACATCAACATTAGATAATATATTTATAAAATCATTATACAAATCACGAGTACGAGTGAAACGATTTGGTTGAAAAACCATAATTATTCTTCTATTTATCCAGCATTTTCTTGCAGTCAATATAGATATATTAATTTCAGCAGGATGATGACCATAATCATCAACAATAATAAAATTGCCAATCCTACCATTAATCATAGATAATGAAAATTTACCAATATATTCAAAACGTCTTTTTGTACCTTTATATTTTTTTAATACTTTTAAAATATGTTTATCATTAATATTATCTTCTTTAGCAATTATTAATGCTGCTGTAGCATTTAAAGCATTATGTTTACCAGGCATATTTAATAAAATTTTAATATCATATTTATTTTTATATAATAGTCTAAAAGAACTCTTTAAACCTATTTGTTTATAGTTATGTATATGTACATCAGCATCATTACTAAATCCATAAGTAATAAATTTACGACAAACATAAGGTATTAAATCACGAACAACTAAATCATCTATACATAAAATAGCTTTCCCATAAAATGGTAAATTATGTAAAAATTTAATAAAAGCATTTTGTAATTTTTTAAAACTTCCATCATAATTACTTAAATGTTCAGCTTCAATATTTGTTATAATAATTACCATAGGATGAAAAAATAAAAAAGAAGAATCACTTTCATCAGCTTCAAAAATAAAACAATTACTAGAACCTAAAAATGAATAAGAATTAATAGATTTAATATATCCACCATTAACAATAGAAGGATTTCTATTGTTATTAAAATAAATATCAAAAATCAAAGCTGAAGTTGTAGTTTTACCATGTGTACCAGCAACAGCAATACTATAACTAAAACGAATCAATTCAGATAATATTTCTGCTCTAGAAATAACTGGTATATTTGATTTAAGAGCTGATAAAACTTCTATATTATCATTTTTAATTGCACCAGAATAAATAACAACATCAACATTTTTAATATTATTAGAATCATGTTTATGATATACTGAAACTCCTAAAGACAATAAATAATTAATATTATCATTAATTTTAATATCTGAACCGCTAATAATAAAACCCATATCTAACAAAATTTTAGCTAATCCTACCATGCCAGATCCACCTATACCAATAAGATATATATTTTTAGGAAGATTAATAGAATTAAAAACAGAAAAATTATTTTTAAAATAAGTTAAAAAATTCATTACTATATATAATTAAAATATAAAATATTAATGAAAATAAACTATAAATTAATTAAATACAACTATTAATAATTTTTAATATTCGTTCTAAAGAACCTGGTAAATAAAGAGATTTAGCTTTAACAGACATCTTAAATAATATTGAACGATTTAATGAATTAAAAATAGAAATAAACATATCAACATTAAATTTTTCTTGTTTACAAATAATTCCAGCACCAACCTTCTCTAATAATAAAGCATTAAAATACTGTTGATGATCTGAATGTTCAAAGGGAACTAAAATTGAAGGTAAACCAACCGCTATCAACTCACTAACTGTAATAGCTCCAGATTGACAGACAACTAAATCTGCCCATGCATACGCTTTAGCTATATTATGAATAAAATCATTTATTCTATATTGTATAACTCCTATTTTTTTATAAATAGCATCTATTTCATTAAATGCATTATAACCAACCTGATGCCATAATAATATATTATCTTTTAATAACTTTAACACATCCGGGAAAATATCATTAAATATCTTAGCACCTTGGCTACCTCCTATAACAAGAATCCTTATTGGCCCAGAACGATTATTGAATCTTAACTCAGGGGGTAAAATAGAAATAATTTCATTTCTTATGGGATTGCCAACTACAATAGAATTTAATATAGCACCTGGAAATGCTTGAATAGATATATTAGCTATTTTAGCTAATAATTTATTAGTAATACCTGCTATTACATTTTGTTCATAAATAATTAAGGGTATTCTTAATATCCATGATATTATCCCACCAGGAGCTGAGATATAACTACCTAAACCTAAAATAACATCAGGTTTCCAAATTTTTATAATTTTTTTTAATTTATATAAACTACGAAATAAATTAAAAAAAAATAATAAATAAAATTTTAATCCTTTACCTCTCAATCCATTAATATATATAAAATCAATATTTATATTATATCTGGGTATCAAAAAAGATTCCATTCTATCCTTAGTACCTATCCAAAGTACATCCCATCCATTTTTAATGAGAGCTTTTGCTATTACAATGCCCGGAAAAATATGACCACCAGTACCTCCCCCCGTTATTATTATTTTTTTTTTTTAATCATCCAAACTCCAAAAAATATAATATGTAAAATTAAATTAAAAATTATTTTATTAATAAATAATATTATATAATTTAAAATATATTTTCAATAAAAAATATATATAAAAATAAAATTAATATTTATTTGCAATTCTTAAAAAGTACTTACCCCTCTCTTCAAAATTTTTAAATTGATCAAAACTAGAACAAGCAGGTGAAAATAAAATAACATCACCAGATCTAACAATAGGCATTATATTAATAACCAATTCTTCTATAGTATTTCTATAAACAGAAATATTAGGATATGAAGAATAAATGAACATACCATCTTTACCAAAACAACACAATTTAATTTTATCTTTATAAAGATAACCATCCAATGAAGATAAAAAAGTACTTTTTAAAATACCACCTAAAAATAACCACACAAAACCAATATTATTCTTAAAATTAATTAATGCAGCAAGAGTACTAGATAAATTTGTAGATTTAGAATCATTTATCCATTTTATATTATTTCGTTGATGTACTAACTGAAAACGATGTTTTAATCCTTTAAATAAAGAAAATATTCTCAAAATAATTTTTCTAGGAAAAAACATTATATCTGAAATAGCTAATACAGCTAAACAATTAATATAATTATAAAAACCAAATAATTTTATTTTAGATGTATTTAAAACACGTTCACCATATACGCTAAGCCATAAAGAACCACGATATTTTACCATACAATAATCACCTGTATAAGAACCAAAACTAATACATTTTCTAAAAATTTTATTAAATGGAAATGTCAATATATCATCAACATTAACAAGACATATTTTAGAATTATTATAAATTCTTAATTTAAATGATCGATATTCTATAATATCGTTAAAATAACGATCCATATGATCACAACAAACATTTAATACCGTAGAAACTTCAGATGATAAACTAAATATAGTCTCTAATTGAAAACTAGATAATTCTAAAATATACAATTGAGCATAATTTTTTAAAGTATCCAATACAGGAATACCAATATTTCCTGCCAAAATTACTTTAATACCAGAAGCATTAGCAATTCTATATAATAAACTGGAAACAGTACTCTTACCATTAGATCCGGTAATAGCAACAATAGAAATAAATTGCAATTCACGACAAAATAATTCAATATCTCCAATAATTTCTATACCTACTTTTCTAGCATACAATAATGTAGGATCATTTAAAGATAAACCAGGACTAACAATAATTAAATCAAATAAAATAATATCTTCACATCTTAATGGACCTAATTTATATTTTACAAAATTAGGTAATTTATTTAATTCGGGAGGAAATTTTCTAGTATCCAATACCATTGGTACAATATCACGTCTTAAAAAAAAATTTATACAAGATAAACCTGTTTTACCTAAACCAATAACAACTATTTTCTTATTATAATAATTGTACATATACTAATAAATTCCAAAAATAAATAATCCAAATAATAAAAAAATAAATGAAACAATCCAAAAACAAATAACTATATTAGGTTCAAACCAACCTTTAAGTTCAAAATGATGATGAATAGGTGCCATAAGAAAAATTTTTCTTCCAAAAAATTTAAACATAAATACTTGTAAAATAACAGATAAAGTTTCTAAAACAAATAAACCACCCATAATAAAAAGTAAAAACTCTTGATGTAATAAAATAGAAATAACACTCAAAGAACCGCCTAAAGCTAATGAACCTACATCACCCATAAATATCTTAGCAGGATAAAAATTAAAACATAAAAATCCTAAACAAGAACCTATAACTGATGAACAAAAAATAACCAACTCACTAGCATTACACAAATAAGTAATATTAAAATAACTTGAAATGTAAATATCACTACAAAAATAAGATATTAATAAAAAACCAAAAAAAACTAAAATAATTGGAATAATAACTAAACCATCTAATCCATCTGTCAAATTAACAGCATTACTAGTTCCAATGATAACAAAATAAAAAAATATTATATAAAAAATATCTAATCGCATATCTGAATATTTAAAATAATTAAATATAAATTTAGAAAATATTATATTTTTACAATGATAATATATCAAACAAGATAAAGTAAATGCTATTATAGATTGAAAAAAATACTTACACTTAATACTTATTCCATTAGGATTTCTATTAATTAATTTAAAACAATCATCAATTAATCCAATTAATCCATAACTAAATAATATAATAAAAATATATTTTATATAATGATTATAAGAATATGACCAAAATAAAACAGATAAAAAAATTGAAATTATAATTGCTATACCACCCATTGTAGGAGTTTTATCTTTTAAATAATGTGATTTTGGACCATTTATTCTAATAATCTGATAAATATTAAATTTATTTAATAAATTTATTAAAAAAAAAACTAAAAACAAAGAAATCAAAAATGAAGTAAAAAAACTCGCAAATATTCTAGTTTTATAAGAAAAAAAAGCAATTAAATAAAAATTAATATTATGAAATAAGTTAGATAAATAAAAAAACATATATCATCTCACCTCTTAAATATAAACATTATTTATTTCATATATAAATTACAAAATTTAAATAATAAATTTATAATAAATACATATTTAAAATAATATATTTTTATTATACAAATAATAAATATTTAAAATTAAAATAATTTATTAAACTATTGTTATTATTAATAATTAAATTATTATACAATTATCAAAATATAATTCGAACTATATTATATAAACGAAATGGAGAATTTAAAATAAAAAACAGTTATATAATAATAAAATTATATATGTAAAAACACTACAATTTAATTTTAATCTAATATATTCAATAAATAAATTAATCAAATAAAAAATAATTTATTTTATAATTATTTTGTTATTATAACTTATTAAGATAAATATTTATAAACTTTAACCATTAAAAAATAATAAGACTATATCATCCAAATAATTATTATTAAATCAAATTATTACAAATTAATAAAACTATTGAATAATAATTATGTCAATCAAAATTAATTAAAACGAATATCTTTTTTTTAATGCTTCTCCTACTACTAAATGATCAGAATAATTAACATAACGATTACCAATAATTTGATAATTTTCATGCCCTTTACCAGCTATTAAAACTAAATCTTCATTATCTACATATAATATAGTACTAAATATAGCTTTCAAACGATCTAAAAAATATTTCTTGTTATTTTTATTAGTAAAACCGGATTTAATATCATTGATTATATAAATAGGATTTTCATAACGTGAATTATCCACAGTGATAACCACATAATCAGATAATTGTTCTGCAATACTACCCATAATAGATCTCTTAGATTTATCACGATCACCTCCGCAACCAAAAATACACCATAATTTATTTTTACAATAAAATCTAGCAGATATCAAAGATTTTTTTAATGCATCAGGAGTATGAGCATAATCAATAATTACTGTAGGTTTATTAGTTGAATGGAACATTTCCATTCTACCTACAATAGGTTTTAAAAACTTAGCAGTAGAGATTAAATCAGTTAATGAATATCCCATCCATAAAAGTGTAGCTAAAGATAATAAAATATTAATAACATTAAACTTACCAATTAATTTAGTACTAAAAATTCCTTTACCCCAAAAAGAATCAAAATAAATAATAGTATTATTAAAATTATACTTTACATTATCTAATTTTAACCAATATTCATTTTTACCGAAAAATAAATTACGATTAGTAGTAACACAAACTACCCTAGAAATTTTCTTTACCCAACATTTACCAACATCATCATCTATATTAATAATACTAATATCAATATCATGTTTAGAAAACAACAACCATTTAGCTTTTATATATCTTTTCATATCCACATGATAATCAAGATGATCAATAGTAATATTACTAAATATAGCAGCAGTAAATGGTAAAGATAAGACACGGTTTTGAACAAGACCATGAGAAGATACTTCTATTGAAACAATATCAGCTTTTTGTTTAGAAAAACGATATAACATTTTACAGACTTCAACGGCAGATTCTGTAGTATTAATTGAAGGACATAAATCACCATATATACCATTACCAATAGTACCCATAACTGCACCTGTATTACCCAACAAAACAACCCATTGAGCAATCAAATGAGAAATAGTACTTTTACCATTAGTACCTGTTATTGCTATTAATCTTAACTTATTAGATATAGGATAAAATCGTTGAGAAATAAAGGATAATTTTTTAGATAAATTTAAAAAATAAATTATAGGTACATCACCAAAATATATTATATAAGTATCTAAAAACAAATTATTTATCTCAACCAATACAGCGCTTGCCCCCCTAATTAATGCATCAATAATATAATTTCTACCATCAACATTATAACCAAGTTTAGCAACAAAAAGATCCCCTCCAATAATCAATTTACTATTTAAAGATATATTAGATATTTTTATTTTAGGAACATTAAATAACCAGGGTGATAATAAATAATCTAAATATAACATAAATTAAAACTCATAAATTATAAAAAATTATACATTTCATTTGATAAATATAAAAAAATTAAATTATTTTTTCAGCCGATCTTAATATAGCACTACGAGATCTATAATTTAGTAAAATCGCACTCTCAGCTGGAAATATTTTTTTAAACACCTTTAATCTAATAGTATTGAAATCATTTATTTGAGAATCTAAAATAGGTAATTTATAAGGAAAATAAATTTTTTTACCATATTTATTCATAAAATTTTTAATTATACGATCTTCCAAAGAATGAAAACTTATAGTACAAATACGACCACCTATATTAAGAATTGATAATAAATATTTAAATATTTTAGTTATTTCATATAATTCATTATTAATATATATTCTAATAGCTTGAAAGGTACGTGTTGATGGATGTTTATGTGATTTATTAAATACTACAGAAGAAATTAATCTAGAAAGATCACTAGTTCGTTTTAAAATATTAATTTTATTATATTCAACTATTCTATTAGCTATTAATTTAGCATAACGTTCCTCACCATATTTCTTTAAAATATGTGTTATTTTAAATGAACTACTAAAAAATAAAAATTTAAATGCTGACATAGAAGAAAAATAATCCATTCTCATATCTAAAAAACCATCACGCATAAAAGAAAAACCTCTATTAGGTTCATTCAATTGTAAAGAAGACATACCTAAATCAAATAAAATACCATCTATTTTACCAAATATAGAATATTTCTTCACATAATTTATTAATTTAGAAAATCTATCATGAATTATAAATAATCTAGAATCTATAATTTTTTTTGCTAAAAATATAGAAAATGGATCACGATCTACTACATATAATTTACCAAATTTATTTAATTTAGATAATATTAAATAAGAATGACCACCACAACCAAACGTAGCATCTACATATATACCATCAGGTTTTATATTTAACATATCAACAGCTTCCTCAAGAAAAACAGTTCTATGTTTAAATTTATCTATAATTATATCTTCACTATAATTCATATTAAAAAATTATGTAACTCTATCTAAAATTTCTAAACAATAAGTAAATCTTCCATTAATATTAAATATACATGTTTTTTTATAAATAGATTTCCAATTATAAATACTATAATCAGGAAAAAATCTATCACCATAAAAATATTTATAAATATGAGTTAAATATAATCTATCTACATATTTTAATGTCTGTTTATAAATACTTTCACCTCCAATGATAACAATCTCATCGTTTTTTGGTAAATTACTAAACAAATCTTTAAATGAAGATAACCATATTACATCATTTGCATTATATAATTCAAATAAATTAAATTTATAAGAACTAGATCTACTTAGCACTATATTTGTACGTTTTATTAATAATTTACCAATAGATTCCCATGTTAATCTACCCATTAAAATAATTTTAAATAATGTATGTTTTTTAAACCATTTTAAATCTTTGGGGATATACCATGGTATTTTATTATTAATACCAATTACCCTATTAATAGAAAAAGCAGCTATCATGCTAATCATAAAATTAATTTAATTTAAATAAAATAAATATAATAAAAATTTAGTAAACAATAAAATTTTATATTTTAAAAAAACATTATAATAATATAAAATCTTAATAAAAAAATAAAAAATATTATGAAAAAAAATATTGATACATATGATAATACATTATGGAAATTAATCCAAGCTGAAAAAAAAAGACAAAACCAATATATAAATCTAATAGCATCAGAAAACTATGTAAGCAACTGTGTTATGCAAGCACAAGGATCAATTTTAACAAATAAATATGCAGAAGGATATCCCAATAAACGTTTTTACTCAGGATGTAAATATATAGATATTATAGAAACTATAGCCATCGAAAGAGCAAAAAAATTATTTAATGCTGACTATGTTAATGTACAACCACATTCAGGAACACAAGCAAATTTTGCAGCATACAATGCACTCATTAATTATGGAGATACTATACTTAGTATGAAATTGACACATGGAGGACATTTATCCCATGGAGCAAAAATAAATTCATCAGGAAAATTATATAAAGTTATTAATTATGGATTAAATAAAAAAGGTGATATAAACTACAAAGAAATACATGAATTAAGCAAAAAATATAAACCAAAATTAATAATAGCAGGATTTTCATCCTATTCAGGAATATTTAATTGGAAAAAAATAAGAAAAATTGCTGATATAAACAATTCATACCTGCTTGTTGATATGGCTCATATAGCAGGATTAGTCGCAGCTAAATTATACCCAAATCCATTACCATATGCTCATGTAGTAACAACAACTACTCACAAAACTTTATCAGGACCTAGAGGAGGGATGATATTAGCTAAAGGGGGAAACAAAATATTATATGATAAACTTGATCGTGCAATATTTCCAAGAGAACAAGGTGGACCAATGATGCATATTATAGCAGCTAAAGCTGTAGCATTTAAAGAAGCTATGGAAAAAAACTTTAAATTATATCAAAAACAAACAATACAAAATGCTATAACAATGACAAAAATATTTATTAAAAAAAAATATAAAATAGTATCTGGGTGTACAAAAAATCATATGTTTTTAATAAATCTATCTAATAAAAATATCACTGGATTAGAAGCTAGTAATATATTATATAAAGCAAATATAGTAACAAATAAAAATTTTATACCAAATGATAAAAAAAACGCAACAATAACATCTGGCATTCGTATAGGTACTCCTGCTATAACAAAAAGAGGATTTAAAAAAAAAGAAACAAAAAAAATAACATACTGGATTACTGATATCTTAAATAATATCAAAAATAAAAAAAATATAATAAAAATAAAAAAAATGGTAAAAAATCTATGTAATAAATTCCCAATATATAAATAAAAAAATTATTATTTAACCAAAATTAACAATTCTTTTAATAAACGAGGATTACCACATATAACATTATCAAATAATAAACAATCACTTCTACCAATAAAATCCGATAAAATATTACCTGATTCTATTAACAATAATTCATTAGAAATAAAATCAAAATAATTAAAACCAACTTGCAAATAACCATCAATCTTACCAGCTGCTAGATATGCCAAATCCAAAGATGGAGATCCAGTATAACGAAAATCAACATGATTATTAATTAATTTATTTAATATTTTTTTATATAAAATTATATCATTATTTAATCTTGACTTTAAGGATAAAGCTAAAACAATATTTTTCAATTTACAAATAGAATTACTTCTTATTCTAAAACCATTTAATTGAGCACCATTACCACGTACTGCGGAAAATAAATCGTTACGAATAGGATCATATATTAAAGATATTACAGATCTACCATTTATTATAGCTGATATGGAAATAGAAAAATGTGGAAATTTTCTAATAAAATTATTTATGCCATCAAGAGAATTAATAATCCATTTAATATTATTATTTTTAGTAAAATCTAATTTATACTTATTTTTTATAAATATATGATTAGGATAATATTTTTGAATAACTTGAATAATAATTAATTTTATAGACCGATTAATATTAACTATAGCTGAACTACTTTTACTTATATTGCTAATATCCAATTTTGTATAATTTGCATATTTTTGTATCAAAAAATTACCAGCAGATCTAATCGCTTTAATTGCTATATTAAGCATGGGGTTCATAAATAATAACCTTATAAAATTAATATAATAAAAAATAATAATAAATTATAAAAAACAAAAATTAATATTACTGCAATATAATATCTAATGATAAAAAATCCGACATAATAAAATTAATATCTAAAGATAAATTAAATATTTTCAAAATTAAAAAATATTTTTAAAAAAAAAATATAATGAAAATAAATTAAATTATACTTACAAATGATATTTTAAATATATACAATAATCAAACTGCATATCAAATTAATAAAATAAATTTTAAAAATATAAATATTAATCGTGTAAACTATAAAATTTATTAAAATATTAAATTTAATAAAAACAATAAATTTTAACATAAATTTAAAAAAAAAAAGTATCTTATTTATAAATAAAAATAAAATCTATAATTATAATAAAATATTTAATAATTTTTCATTTAAATTATTTATTTAATATATTTATAAAACCATCGATACTATTTTGTACTAAAATTAAATCAATAAATTTTTTTAAATTAATCAAAAATTTGATGATAAAAAACATACATAAAATAATATTTTTAATAAATAAAAAATTAAAATTTTTTATTGACATTAATCATTATTAAATATTTACTATTAAAAATTAATATTTTTAAAAATTTAAAATTTAACAAAATAAAACGAGATATTTTATGATAAAAATACGTTTAGCTCTAAATGGTGCGAAAAAAAAACCATTTTATAATATTATAGTAACTGATAAAAGAAACCCTAGAAATGGACGTTTTATAGAAAAAATAGGATTTTTAAATTCCATTACAAAAAATAAAAAAAAAAATATTAAAATAAACATGGAAAGATTAAAATATTGGAAAAAAACAGGAGCAAAATTATCAAAGAGACTAGAACATTCTATGAAAAAAATAAATAATAAATAAAACATAAATACAAATGAACAAAAAAATAAAAAAAAATGAAATAATAATAGGTAAAATAGGGAAAACATTAGGAATAAGAGGTTGGTTAAAAATAAATTCATTTTTCAAAATAAAAGAAAACATATTTGATTTCAAAATATGGAAAGTTAAAAAAAACAATTATAAATCAATAATAAATATAGAAAAATGGAAAAAACATTATAAAAAAATTATTATAAAAATAAAAAATATTAATAATATAAATGAAGCAAAAATTTTAACTAATTGTAATATATTAATACATGAAAAACAGATACTTAAAAAAAATTATTTTATAATTAATAAAATAATAAATTATAAAGTAATAAATATTAAAGAAAAATATATAGGCAAAATAATAAAACTCATAAATACAAAAAAAAACACTATATTAGTTATACAAAAATATAAAAAAACAAAAAAAAAATTAATACCATTCATAAATAATAAAATAATAAAAAAAATAAATCACAAAAAAAAACAAATTAAAGTAGATTGGGAAGATTAACAAATAAAATAAAATGCTGATAGAAATAATAAGTATACTACCAGAAATGTTTGAAACAATAAAAAATTTTAGAAATATAAAGCGTGCTACAAAAAAAAAATTATTAAAAATAAGATTTTGGAATCCCCGCAATTATACAAAAAATAAAAATAAGAAAATAGATGATTATTTGTATGGTGGAGGAGGAGGAATGCTAATGATGTATGAACCTATAATAAATACAATAAAAATTATTAAAAAAAAAACAGGTAAAAACACAAAAGTAATATATCTTTCACCTAAAGGTAAATTATTAAAACATAAAAAAATATGCAAAATAATAAAATATAAAAAAATTATAATAATTTGCGGAAGATATAAAGGTATTGATGAAAGAATAATAGAAACAGAGATAGATGAAGAAATATCGATAGGAGATTATATATTAAGTGGAGGAGAAATACCAGCAATGGTTTTAATAGATTGTATAACACGTTTAATACCAAATATAATTAAACAAAAATCATCTATCACAAATGATTCATTTTATAGAGGAATTTTAGATGCTCCTCATTATACAAGACCATCTAATTTACAAGGTAATAAAGTCCCATCAGTTTTATTAAAAGGTAATCATACTAAAATAAATAAATGGAGATTAAAACAAGCATTAGGACATACATGGATAAAAAGACCAGATTTATTAAAAAAAATAAAATTAACATTTGAACAAAAAAAATTAATTTCAGAATTTAAAAAAGAATACAACTCGAGGACAAAAAATAATGAATAAAATTATAAATAAAATAGAAAAAAAATATTTAAAAAAAAATATACCATTTTTTAAACAAGGAGATTTTATTGAAATAAAAATATTAATAAAAGAAGGAAATAAAAAAAAAACTCAAATATTTAAAGGTTTAGTAATTGCAATTAGGAATAGAGGACTTAATTCTTCATTTACTGTAAGAAAAATATCACATGGAGAAGGAATAGAAAGAGTTTTTAATAAAAATTCACCTATAATAAAAGAAATTAAATTAAATAAAAGAGGTATAGTAAAAAGAGCTAAATTATATTATTTAAGAACATTAAAAGGAAAAGCAGCTAAAATTAGAGAAAAACTTATTAAAAAATAAAAAAAAATTAAGATAAAAAATAATAATAAAAAAACTAAAACAAAATAAAATAAAATAAACCTAAAACTTTTATAATAAAAATATAAAATACACCCGAGAGGATTCGAACCTCCAACCGTTCGGTTCGTAGCCGAATGCTCTATCCAATTAAGCTACGGGTGCTAAATAATAATAAAATTATACAAAAAAACGGTGAGAGAGGGATTCGAACCCTCGATGCATTTAAAATTACATACTCCCTTAGCAGAGGAGCGCCTTAAACCCCTCGGCCATCTCACCAATAAAACTTTTATAAAAAAATAATTGAATAAAATATAATCTTACAAAGATTTTATCTTTTGAATTTTTATTTTTCGATGAACTTCTTCTCTATTAATAACAACATTTTTAGGAGCTTTAATACCAACTCTAACTTGATTACCTTTTACACCTAAAATTGTAACAAAAATATTATCATTAATAATAAGAGCTTCACCTACACGCCTAGTTAAAATAAGCATTTTTTATCCCTAAATAAACTACTAAATCAAATTCTAAACTGTAAAATAGAAAATCTAATTTTACAATAAAATATTAAAAAAATAAATTAAATATAAAAATTAATTATAGTTTATCAAAAATCCAATGTTTTATTTCATTTACAAATTCATCAGTAAAATAATTATTTTTAATACGAAAATTTCCAATATTAGAATTAAAATATATTTTACAATTAACCTTATCAGATAAAAAATTAATTAAATCTTTTTTATCAAATAAATAATCTAAATTTTCGCTAATATAAAAAATAAAAAAGTAATCATCTTTTATATTAGTAAATAAAAAAATTATTATTTTATTTAAAGTTTTTATCAAAACACACATAATTTTATATAAATTATTAATATCTAAATTTAATAAATAATTAAATAAAAAATTAACACCTTTAAAAACTTCTATATTTTTCTTAAGAAAAATAACATTTTTATCTAAATCATCTTTTTTACTTTTTTCTGAAAATTTTTTTAATAAATTTAAATTTTTTATTGTAGATATCAAATTATTTTCTAGGTTATCAAAACTACTATTTAATAATTTACTAAATAAATTAATTTTAGAATGTAAGGATTGAATATAAGAAATAGCATATCTACCAGTAATAGATTCTATACGACGAACACCTAAAGATACTCCTTTATCTGAAATAAGCTTTAACAATCCAATATCACCAGTACGTTTTACATGTGTACCCAAACACACTTCAGAAGAAATATCACCTATTTTAACAACACGCATAAATTCTTGTTGATATTTTTCATTAAATAAAAAGATAATATTGTTCAATTTAATATCATTTAAATTCATATAAGTTGTTGAGATACTAACATTATCACGAATATAATTATTAACAATATTTTCAACCAAAGATAATTCATCAGTAGTCAATGATTTTTTGTGAAAAAAATCAAATCTAAAATATTTATGATTTATAAACGAACCTTTTTGAACAACATGTTCACCTAAAACAGTACGTAATGCAGAATGTAACAAATGTGTAGAAGAATGATTTATTTCAATACATTTTCTATGAATTCTATCAATAGAAGAACATACAACATCAAATAAAGATAAATGACCTGAGATTAAAACACCAATATGAAATATAATATTTCCATACTTCTTTACTTTATCCACTCTAAATATACCATTATCATTTTTTAAAATACCTATATCTGATATTTGCCCAGAAGATTCAAAAAAGAACGATGTTTCATCTAAAACAATAACACTCATTTGGCCAATAAATATATCTTTAACCATTTTATTAGATTTTAATATCAATAATATTTTACTAGTAATTTCAAAATTAACATATCCATTAAAAACTGATGAATAATTACTTAAAATTAAATCACTAAATTTTAGTTTTACAGTATCATCATTATGCATACGTGACCTTTTACGCTGCTTAGACATACAATCTTCATATTCAACAAAATTAATTAAAATATTATTTTTAAGACAAATTTCTTTAGTTAAATAAATAGGAAATCCATAAGTATCATATAATTCAAATAATGTTTTACCATCTAATACATTAGTTTTTAAATTAATTAATTTTTTATTTAATAATAAAAAACCTTTTTGTAAAGTTCTTGAAAAATGATCTTCTTCAGATTTTATAATAGATGAAATACTATTAACATCTAATTTTATTAAATAATTATTTAATTTTAAACAATGAACAAAATAATTAACTAATTTATAAAGAAAACTATGTCTTACACCTAACATATAACCGTGAATAATAGACCGTCTAATTAATTTACGTAATATATAACCATGCTTTTCATTTGATGGTAAAATACCATCCTGAATTATAAAAATACAAGAACGAATATGATCAGATATAACACGAAAAGAAGTATTAATTAAATCATTACATTTAATTAAATCTGCTATAAAAACAATCATATTATTAAATAAATCAATTTCATAAACAGAATAAACATTTTGCAAAACAGAAACAATACGTTCCAAACCCATACCAGTATCAACTAAAGGAATCTTTAACGGTATTAAAGATCCATTAATATCACGATTGAATTGAATAAATACAATATTCCAAATTTCAATAAATCTTTCTGAATAAATAATGTTTGAATCTGTAATTTTATCAGAAGGGTTTGTAGAATTATCATAAAAAATTTCAGTACATGGCCCACAAGGACCTATATTATCCATTTGCCAAAAATTATCAGAAAAACAACCATTATTTTCATTATTTCCAATAACAATAATACGATCTGATTTAATACAAATATCTTCAGACCATATTTTATAAGATTCATAATCTTGATAATGTACGGTAACTAATAATCTATCTTTAGGTAAATTAAAATTATTTGTACCAGTTAATAACTCCCAAGCATAAAAAATAGCTTCTTTTTTAAAATAATCATCAAAACTAAAATTACCTAACATTTCAAAAAAAGTATTATGAAAATTAGTATAACCAATCTTTTCAAAATCATTATGCTTGCCACCAACACGTAAACAATGTTGAGAAGTAACAATTCTAGAAAAATTAGATTTTTTATATCCTAAATAATAATCTTTAAATTGATTCATGCCCGCATTAGTAAATAATAAAGATGTATTTTCAGAAGAAATTAATGATCCACAAGAAAAAATCTTATGACCATTATTTTTAAAAAAATCTAAAAATATACGACGTACATTTGTAATATTAAATTCCATAATTATCACTATTAATATAAATAATAAAAAACTTAAAATAATTTATAAAATAATAAATTAAATATTTAAAAATATACTACATAATTATTTAAAAAATCTATATATAAAAATTAATTAAATATGATCTATAATTTATTAAAATATTAAAAATTAAAAAAAAAAAAAAAAAAAAAAATAATATATTTGAATAAATAATATAAACTTATAAAAAAAAAAAAAAAAATACTCTTGAAAGATTTGAATAATGTCCATATTACAAGTTTAGGAATGATTACAGAAAATAAAATTTATTTAAGAAATAAATAAATAAATTGTTTGCTTATAAAATATTTATAAGGATAAATAATAAAATGAAAAACATAAAAATTCGTCCTTTACATGATCGTGTCATTGTTAAAAGACAAAAAGCAGAATCTAAATCTCCAGGAGGAATTGTATTAACCGGCTCTGCTACAGGAAAATCTACAAGAGGAACTGTAATAGCAGTTGGTACAGGACGTGTTCTTGAAAATGGGAAAATAAAACCATTAGATGTAAAAATAGGAGATGTAATTATATTTAACGAGGGTTATGGAATAAAAACTGAAAAAATAGAAGAACAAGAAGTATTGATTATACCGGAAAGTGATATTATAGCAATAGTAGAATAAATTTTATTTTTTACATTTAAGCTATGAACTATATAAAAATTTAAGGGAAATTAAAATGACATCTAAAGACGTAAAATTCGGTAATAACGCCAGAAGTAAAATGTTAAAAGGCGTGAACGTACTAGCAGATGCAGTCAAAGTAACCTTAGGGCCTAAAGGCCGTAATGTAGTCTTAGATAAATCCTTTGGTGCTCCTGCAATAACTAAAGATGGAGTAACAGTTGCTAGAGAAATTGAGTTAGAAGATAAATTTGAAAACATGGGTGCACAAATGGTTAAAGAAGTAGCATCTAAAGCAAATGATGCTGCTGGAGATGGAACAACTACAGCTACAGTACTAGCACAAGCAATCGTAAGTGAAGGATTAAAAGCGGTAGCAGCTGGTATGAATCCTATGGATTTAAAAAGAGGTATAGATAAAGCTGTATCAACAGCTGTAAAAAAATTGGAACATTTATCAATACCATGCTCCGATTCTAATTCTGTGATACAAGTAGGAACAATATCAGCAAATTCAGATGAAAGTGTAGGTATATTAATTGCGAAAGCAATGGAAAAAGTAGGAAATGAAGGGGTTATAACAGTAGAAGAAGGAAATGGTTTAGAAGATGAGATGGAAGTAGTAGAAGGTATGCAATTTGATAGAGGATATTTATCTCCTTATTTCATAAATAAGTCTGAATCTGGCTCTGTCGAATTAGAAAATCCATATATACTGTTAGTAGATAAAAAAATTTCTAATATTCGTGAACTTTTACCATTACTTGAAGCAGTGGCTAAAGCAGGAAAACCATTATTGATAGTTGCAGAAGATGTAGAAGGTGAAGCGCTAGCTACTTTAGTCGTAAATACGATGAGAGGAATAGTAAAAGCAACAGCAGTAAAAGCTCCTGGTTTCGGTGATAGAAGAAAAGCTATGTTACAAGATATTGCCGTATTAACAGCTGGTACAGTTGTATCTGAAGAATTATTAATGGAATTAGAAAAAACAACAATAGAAGACTTAGGACAAGCTAAAAGAGTAGTTATAAATAAAGATACTACAACAATAATAGGTGGTAAAGGTGATAAAATTTCTATAAACGGAAGAGTAAACCAAATACGCCAAGAAATAAAAAAAGCTACTTCTGACTATGATAAAGAAAAATTACAAGAAAGAGTGGCAAAATTAGCTGGAGGAGTAGCAGTATTAAAAGTAGGAGCAGCAACAGAAGTAGAAATGAAAGAAAAAAAAGCTAGATTTGAAGATGCATTACATGCTACAAGAGCTGCTGTAGAAGAAGGAGTTGTTGCAGGAGGAGGAGTAGCTTTAGTTAGAGTAGCAGCACAACTCTCAGATTTACAAGGACAAAATGAGGATCAAAATGTAGGAATAAAAGTTGCATTAAAAGCAATGGAAGCACCATTACGTCAAATAGTATCCAACGCAGGTGAAGAACCATCAGTAATTGCAAGAAATATAAAAGATGGTAAAAAAGATTATGGATATAATGCAGCTACTGATAAATATGGTAATATGTTTGATTTTGGTATACTAGATCCAACTAAAGTAACAAGATCAGCTTTACAATATGCAGCTTCAGTTGCAGGATTAATGATAACAACAGAATGCATGATTACCGATTTACCAAAAGAAGATAAACAAGATATGAGCGGAAGTAACCCAACAGGAGGAATGGGTGGAATGGGTGGAATGATGTAAATATAATCGAAAAGCACCCAGTTTTAAAAGGGTGCTTTTGGTTTTTTAAAAATAAAAAAAAATAAATCAATAAATAAGTGTACCAACATTTTCACCCATTATAATACGTTTTATAACACCCTTGCTATTAATATTAAATATACGAATAGGTAATTTATGTTCCTTGGCCATAATAAGTGCAGTAGAATCCATAATTTTTAAATTTAAATTAAGTATTTCACTATAAGATAATTTATCATATAAAATTGCATTAGGAGAAATAAAAGGATCGGCTGAAAAAACACCATCCACTTTTGTACCTTTTAAAATAATATCGGCATTCAATTCAATACCACGCAAACATGCAGCTGAATCTGTAGTAAAAAATGGATTACCAATACCACCTACAAAAATAACAATAAAATTTTTTATTAATAAATCAATTGCCTTAAAATAATCATAAGTGTGACAAATACCATCTATAGGAATAGATGACATCAAATAAGAATTAACTGAACTATTATTTAATATATTAGATAATGCTAAGCCATTTATGATAGTAGATAACATTCCCATATAATCACAAACAACACGATCTATTCCAAAATTAGAAATATCAGAACCTCTTACTATATTACCTCCTCCGATAACTAAACCTATTTGTATTCCTAATCGTGAAATACTTTTTATTTCTTTTAAAAAATTATTTATAATATTTATATTTATATTAGAACTATCATTTTTACCAAATATTTCACCACTAACTTTTAATAAAATACGACGATATTTAAATTTATCTGTATTAATCAACATAATAAATTCCGTTGTAAAAATTTATAAAAAAAACTTTATTCACCAACTCTAAAACAAACAAAATCAATAATTTTAATTCCTTTTTCTAATAATACATTTTTTACCTTTTTTTTTGGAGATAAAAGGAAATTTTGTTCAGTTAATACTATATTTTTAATAAACTTCTTTATTTTACCATTAACATATTTTTTTAATATTTTATTAGATTTACATAATTTTCCTGCAAGAGCTAAATAAACTGATCTCTCACGATCAAGTAATTTAATAGGCACATCTTTTATATAAATATATTCAGGTCTATATGAAACTATATGCATAGCTATATGTTTAGAAAATTCTTTATCTACTTTATCTAAAGAAACTAATGCACCTAAATACATATTATGAACGTAACTACCTAAAGTAATATTAGTACCTCCATTTAATGTACTTAACTTTCTTATATTAATATTTTCACCAAATTTAGATATTAAGGTATAACGTTCATCATCAAATAAATCTATTAGCTTGCAAAGTTCAGTAATTTTTTCTTTTAATGTAAAAGAAATAATTTTCTTTGCAAAATCTAAAAAAAAAATATTACGAGAAACAAAATCCGTCTCACTATTTATTTCAACTATTGCAGCAAAATTATCACTAATACCAGTAAAAATAACACCATTCTTAGTAATATTATTACTTCTATTATACGCATAATATTGATCATTTTTTCTTAAATAATCGATAGATTCTTCTATATTATTATTAGTTGCAAACAATGCTTTTTTACAATTTAAAAAACCAGCACCAGTCAATGAACGAAGTTTTTTAATTAAATTAGAATCAATTTTAATCATCTTATATATCCCATAATTATTAATAAATCAAAAAAAAAAAAATAAAAAATAAAAAATAAAATTAATTCAATTTATTATTATTATTGATAATAAAATTTTTATTAATAACACTACTTATTATTTTAAAATATAATTTTATTGATCTTATTGCATCATCATTACCAGGAATAATGAAATTAATACCTGAAGGGTCAGAATTAGTATCAACTATAGCAAAAACAGTAATACCTAATTTATTTGCTTCATTTACTGCAATACGCTCGTAATTAGCATCAATAACAAATAAAGCATCGGGTAAACCACCCATATTTTTAATGCCACCTAAACTATTTTCTAATTTATTTAATTTATGATATCTTATTGATGACTCCTTTTTTGTTAATTTTTTAAAAGTACCATCATTAGATTGAATTTTTAATTCTTTAAGATATTTAATGGATTGACGTACAGTTTTCCAATTAGTCAACATTCCACCCAACCATCTATAATTTACAAAAAATTGTTTATAAAAAATTGCTTCTTTTTTTACTATTTTAGAAGCTGATCTTTTAGTACCAACAAATAATATTTTACCTTTATTTTTAATAATTGTGTTTAATTCAATCATAGCATTATTGAACATATAAATTGTTTTTTCAAGATCAATTATATGTATATTATTACGTATACCAAATATAAATGGTTTCATTTTTGGATGCCAATAACGAGTTTGGTGACCAAAATGAATACCAGCTTTAATCATATCTTTAATAGAAAATTCAATCATATCACACTCCACAAATAACAAAAAATAAATAAAAATTATTTTAAATATATATAAATAGATTACTAAAACGATAATAACATACCAAATATAACAAAGAAATCAAAAAAAAAATTTAAACATTGTTGAAATTTATTCAATTTAAATTAAAATAATATTTATTAATAATTATGGAAAAAATAAATGAAAATAAATATCAAAAATAAAAAAGAAATAAAAAAGATGCGTAAGGTTGGCAAACTTGCAGCGGAAATATTAGATATGATAGAAAAATATGTTAAACCTGGTATAACAACAGAAGAATTAGATAATATATGTAAAAACTATATAAAATATACACAAAAAGCAAAATCTGCATGTCTGGGATATCATGGATTTCCAAAATCTATATGTACATCAATAAATGACACAGTATGTCATGGTATTCCTAATAAAACTACCTTGAAAAGTGGAGATATAATAAATATAGATGTTTCAATTATAAAAAATGAATACCATAGTGATACTTCTAAAATGTTTTTTGTAGGTAAAATAAAAAAAAAAAATGAATATTTATGTAAAATAGCAAAAAAGAGCTTATACAATGCGTTAAAAATAATTAAACCAAATATTTATATAGAAGATATAGGTTACAACATACAAAAATATGTAGAATCAAAAAAATTTACAATAGTACGAGAATATTGTGGACATGGAATAGGAAGAAAATTTCATGAACAACCTCAAGTATTACACTATAAAACAACAAATAATCAAATTAAATTAAAACCAGGTATGATATTTACTATAGAGCCAATGATAAATATGGGTACAGAAAAAACTAAAATTATGCAAGATGGTTGGACGGTAAAAACAAAAGATTCCAATCTATCAGCACAATATGAACATACAATACTAGTAACTAATTTTGGATGCGAAATATTAACATTAAATAAAAGTGATAATATCAAATCAAAATTAATAAATATTTAAAATAATATAATTTTCTAATATATTAATAAATATAAAATATTTAAAATATAAAAAAAATTTATTGTATTAATAAATAAATATTATTTTTGTCACGTTTTATATTAAATACTAATAAAGTTAATTTAGTATTAAGTATTTCACGCAATTCATTTAAATTACAAACTCTTTGTTTATTAATGCCTAAAATAATATCATTCTTCCTTAACCCTATTCGATAAGCTGAACTATCAGGTTTAATTTTATCCACCCTAACACCCTTTTCACCATTATTATTATAGTTACTTAAATTAGCACCATCAATTCCAACATACAAAGTTGAAGAATCAATAATATCCTTTTTACTTTGCTGTAAAACAACTGTAACATAAAATAATTTACTATTACGTATTAAACCTAATCTAATTTTAGTACAAACTGGTAAAGAACCTATTTCAGCACGTAATGTAGCAAAACTTGGAATATATCTATTATTTATAGAAACAATAACATCACCAGCTCTAATACCACTTTTATAAGCAGAAGAATGTAATAAAACTTGACTAACAAAAGCACCTTTTTGAACATTAATATTCAATATTTTAGCTAATTCCGCATTTAATTCAGTACCCATAATACCTAATTCACCACGTTTTACATGACCATATATAACCATTTGAGTAGTCAAATTTTTTACCATATTACTAGGTATAGCAAACCCAATTCCAATATTACCACCATCTGGAGCAAATATAGCAGTGTTGATACCAATCAATTCTCCATTTAAATTAACCAGAGCCCCTCCAGAATTACCTCTATTAATAGCAGCATCAGTTTGAATAAAATTTTCATAATTATCTATATTCAAACCGCTACGACCTAAAGCAGATACAATACCTGTAGTAACAGTATCACCAAAACCAAAAGGATTACCAATAGCAACAGCATAATCACCGACTTTTAATAAATCCGAATTAGCTATTTTAATAGAAATCAAATGATCAGCTTTAATTAATTGAATTAAAGCAATATCAGATCGAGGATCTCTACCAATAATTTTAGCATCAAAGAGACGACCATCACTTAACTGAACTTGTATACTAGTAGCATGATCAATAACATGATTATTAGTAACAACATATCCATTAATACTATTTATTATAACACCAGAACCCAATGCTTTAAATCGTTTATGTTTAGATTCATCATTAAAAAATTCTTTACATAAAGGAGAATTATAAAGAGGAGAACCCTTTTGACAAAATGGAAAATTATCGCCAAAAAATTGCTGAGGAAATTTATAAGTATGTACAATTGTACTACCTTCAATATTTATACTAACAACAGACGGCATTACTTTTTCTAACATAGGAGCTAAACTTGGAACATTATTATTAAAATAAGATAAAGTTTCCGCTGTAATACTTTTTTGAACAAAGACAAAAAACATACTAAAAATTAAAAAATATTTAAAAAAAAACCTAATATTTACCATTTTTCATTTCTCTTTTATATAAAAACAACATCAAAAAAAATAACAAAAATTAAAAATAAAAATATTACAGAAAAAAATAAATATTAAAAAATAAAAAACAAAAAAATTATTTAATAAATAATAATATAATTTCATATATTAAAAGAAAACCCACAACCACAAGTTACTTTTGCATTAGGATTTAATACGGAAAACTTAGATTCAATAATATTTTCAATGTAATCTATTGAACTACCAATTATATACTGAAAAGTAAATTCATCAACAACTAAAAAAACACCAAATTTATCAAAAACAAAATCATTATCATTTACTTTATCATCCAAAATAAACTTATATTTTAATCCATTACAACCACCACCAATTATATAAATTCGTAATTTCATATTTACATTATTTTCATTATTAATTATTTTTTTTAATTTTTTAGCAGCAGCTTTAGTAAAAGTTAAATTAAAAGATTTCATATAATATTCCAATTATTATATCTAACAAACATAAATTTATATAAAAAAATAAAATTAATTATACACTAAATACCAAATTTAAAAAATATTAAAAATATAAACTAAAAAACCTTTTTATCCAATAAATTATTGACTTATTTTTATTTTTATCAAAAACCAATGAATTACTAATACATTCTTTACCATGATCTTTGCAAAAATGTGAAAAGGAATGATTAAAATCCCAAATTGGTATTTTTCTCCAAATATTATTTTCACAAACTATTTTATTATTATGATCAATATTTACTCTAAAAATATCAGATAATGGAAATAAAACTAATGGTATAGGTGGTAAATAAGTTAAATAACATTTATACATTTGCATTGCATTAAAATGACTTAAAAATAAAGATTTTTTATTATCTATTCCTATCCAAGAAACTATAACATCCTTATAATCTATACCAACAAACCAACTTGACCCAGTACTAAAACTATTTTTACCGGCTATATTAGCATGAGGATATAATATATTCAAAGAATTAACAGTTCCTTTAAAAATTTTCTGCATACCATATAAAGTTAACCATGCCGCTTGAGATCTAACTACATGATTAAATGAATAATGATTATGATAAATAATTTTACCATTTTCTAAAATAATAGATTTAATAATAAATAAACATGATTTATTTCCCTCATTTGAAATCAACTGAAATATTTGAGCAACTTGAACTGGAGTCATATTAATTAAATTTGAAAAAATAGAATATTTAGATTTATATTTGTACAAACCTAATCTAAACCATGTATTTAAAATATTTTTTAAATCCAAATTAATTTTGGAATTTATTAAAGGTACATTCATTAAATTAACTATATCATCAAGTAATATTATTCTATCAATAAATTTATTATTATAATTTTTAAATTTAAAATTATTAAAATTAGATAAACCAATTGTCATTGGTTTATTTTCAATCCAAGTATTAAAACCATAAATATTAGGATTATCAAGTAAAGATAAATATATAATAATTTTTGCCAATGAACCAATAGATCTACGAGATTCTAATATTTTATTATAATTAATAATTTTAGTTGACGCACTACCAACAACACCATGTATTTCTCCAGTAAATCTATCTACAATTATCATAAAAGCTTTTAAATTATTCATTTTTAATTTATCACGTGAAAATAAAATATTTAATTTTACAGATTTTTCAGCAAAATATTGTGATCTTAAATTTAAAGTAGTAAAAATCTTACTACCGGGTATATCATTAATTTTTTTACCTAATTTAATTTTTAATTCATGACATAACATTCTCATAAATACAGGTTTTTTAGTTATAGATTTACTCTTAGATAACACACCTAATGGACGATTAATAAAAAAACAATAATCTTTATAACAAATAATATTTGTATTAAAAATTAATCTTAAAATTAAATTACGACGTCTTAAAACTAATTTAGGATTATTCCATGGATTATATATTGAAGCACCTTTAACCATAGATATTAACAATACTTGTTGATCTAACGATAATTCATTAATCGGTCTGCCAAAATAATATATACTTGCAAGAGGAAAACCTCTAATTTCATAAATTCCAGACTGACCGAAATAAACTTCATTAAAATATAATTCTAAAATACGATTTTTACTATATAAAGCGTCAATAATAATTGCAATATAAATTTCATTAAATTTACGTAAAAAAGAACGTTTATTACTTAAAAATAAATTCCTCGCTAATTGTTGTGTTAATGTACTAGCACCCTGAACAATTTTACCAGCATGAATATTTGCAATAAAAGCTCTACACATTGAAAAAGGATTAATACCACTATGATAAAAAAAATTTTTATCTTCAATAGAAAGCAAAATATTTATCATTTTATTAGAAAAATTAGACAACGGTAGGAATAAACGCTCCTCTTTATTTGAAGTATGTATCATATTTACTAAAATAGGATCCAATCTAAAAAAAAAAATACTTTTATTATTTTTAATATTTATAATATTACTAATTTTATTTTTATTAAAATAAAGACAGACATGAAGTATCCCTTCATTACAATCAGGAAAATTAAAAGATCTTCTTATTAATTCAATATTATCTTCTTTAACAATATATTCACCAGAATTATTCAAAACATCAACTTTTAAATAATGATGAAAATTTAAAATAGAAATTAAATCACATTTTGTATAAAACATACCAGGTTTAAATTTTAAGATACTTCCATATACAAAAGCTGGTAATTCCCAAACTTTACCATTGATACGATTAATAATCTTGTTATTTAAATATAACCCATATACAATAATAACAATTATAGTAATAAAAAATATTTTAGAAAAAAAATTTATTTTATTTATTATTTTATAAAAAAAAGATTTAATACTAAAAAATATTTTATTATTAATTTTTTTTTTTTGGAAAACTATTTTTTTATTATCTATAAACATTAATATGCACCAAATCTAAAGTATAATTAATAAAAAATAAATATATAAACTATACTCTAATAATAAAAAAATAATAACTTAAAAATAAATTATTATTAAAAAAATAATAAAAAAATAAAACATAAAAAATGAGAATTAATATGCAAAAAAAAAAAATAATAAAAAAATATCGTTACTAAATATTTTAGGAATAACAGATATTAACACTTATAATACCAAAATAGGTAAAAATATATGAATTTATCACAAATAAAACATTTCAAAATAATTTTAAACACATGGTATAATAAATTAAAAAAAAAAATAAAAAAACAAGTATATTATATTAAAAAAGAAACAGATAATTTAGCTGATCCTATAGATAGAGCCTCAAGAGAGGAAGAATTTAAACTAGAATTATATAATAAGAAAAGAGAAAGAGAATTAATTAAAAAAATAGAAATAACAATAAACAAAATTAAAAACAATAGTTTTGGATACTGTGAATTATGTAAAATAGAAATTGGAATAAAAAGATTAGAAGCTAATCCAATTGCTAATTTATGCATAGATTGTAAAATCTTATCAGAAATCAAAGAAAAACAAATTAGACAAAACTGATAAAAAAATGAAAAATATTTAATATTAATAATTAAAAATACTTAAATGATTTTTAATAATATGATTATATCAACAAAATATTAGCATTTTTTAAAATATGAATAAAGGTATATTATTTATAATATCAGCACCTAGTGGTACTGGAAAATCTACACTTATTAAATCTTTAATTAAAAAAATATCAAAGTATAAAACTAAAATTTCAATTTCATATACAACTAGAAATAAACGTATGGGAGAATTAAATGGTAAACATTATTATTTCATTTCAAGAAATAAATTTAAAAAAATGATTAAAAATAAAGAGTTTTTAGAATATGCAATAATATTTGAAAATTATTACGGAACACCAAAAAAAATAATTAAAAATCTTTTATTAAAAGGTATCAACATATTTTTAAATATAAATTGGCAAGGAGCAAAACAAGTTAAAAAAAAAATAAAGAATAATATAAGTATATATATAATACCTCCATCAATAAAAGAATTAATAAAAAGATTAAAAAAAAGAGGTTCAGAAAATCAAATAGATATAAAAAAAAGAATAAAACAATCAATGAAAGAAATAAAACATTATATAAAATATGATTATTTGATAATTAATGATAAATTTAATGTAGCATTATCTGATCTAAGGAATATTTTTATATCAGAATATAAAAAAATAAAAAATAAGGAAAATATTATACAAACTTAATAAATCTATTGTTAAAAAAATAAAACTATTTTAATATATAAATAAACAAGAAAAAAAAAATATAAAACATGGCACATTTAACTGTTCAAAAAGCAGTAGAAAAAATTGGTAATAGATTTGATCTAGTATTAGTAGCTGCTCGTAGAGCTAGGCAAATCCAAATAGAAGGTAAACAACCTATGGTTCCCCAAAAAAAAAATAAGGAAACAGTAATTGCATTAAGAGAAATTGAAAAAAACTTAATTAATAAAAAAATTTTAGAATGTTAAAAAAATAAAAAAATATTGTAATATGAATTTTAATTTAATAAATTATAAATTAATTAAATTTATTAAAAGTATAAATAAAATAAAAGATTTACCAAAAGATAAATGTATAGAAATCGCATTTATAGGATATTCAAATGTTGGAAAATCGAATACAATAAATGCATTAAGTGGTATAAAAAAGATAGCTTTTACAGGTAAAAAACCAGGAACAACAAAACTAATTAATTTATATCAAATAATAAAAAACTTTTATCTAATTGATTTCCCTGGATATGGATTTTCAAATATATCATTAAAAAATAAAAATAAACATACGTTTCTTCTAAATAAATATATAAAAAAAAGAAAATCATTAAAAGGAATAATAATTTTAATGGATATCAGACAAAAATTAAAAAAATTAGACATAAATATAATTAAAAAAACTATAAAAAAAAAATTAATAATAGTTTTATTAAATAAAGCTGATAAATTATCAAATAATAAAAAAACTATAAAAAAAAAATACTTTAAAAATGAAATAAAAAAATATAATAATAATATAAATATTCAAACTTTTTCATCAATAAATAATGAAGGACTTAAAATCTTAAAAAAAAAAATAAATATATGGTTAGCATTAAATATACATTTATTAAAATAACAAATTCTTTAGAAATATTATATCATATATCTAATAAAAGATATAAATTTAATCGAAAAATAAAACATAATCAATGCAAAAAAAAAATCTTTTTCTAATAGATGGAACTTATTATTTATATAATTCATATTACATATTCCCATTACTTAAAAACAATACTGGAGAGCCAACAGGTGCTATATTTGGTATAATAAACATGATATATAATTTAATAAATACGTTTAATCCTAAACATCTAGCTGTAATATTTGATCATAAAAATAAAAGTTTCAGAAATAAATTATTTAAAAAATACAAATCTAATCGTTTGCCAATGCCTAAAAATCTAATAAAACAAATAAAACCTGTAAAAAAAATAATAAAATATATGGGAATAAAAAGTATATGTATTTCAGGAGTAGAAGCAGATGATGTAATTGGAACAATTGCAAAAAACTACACCAAAAAAAAAAATAATAAAGTTTTTATTAAAACAAATGATCAAGATATGATTCAATTAATAACAAAAAATATAAAAATATTAACTAAAAAAAATGAAATTTTAGATAAAAATATAATATTAAAAAAATATGGAATATCACCTAAATTTAAAAATGATCATATAGCCTTATCAGGAGATAAAACAGACAACATACCAGGCATTTCAGGTATAGGAAAAATAACAGCAAATAAATTAATTCAAATATTTGGAAATATAGAAAATATTTATCAAAACATAAATAAAATAAATATTATATCCATAAGAAAAAAAAAAGAAATTATTGATAAATTAAAAAAAAATAAAAAAAAAATACTTTTTTATAAATCACTAGCAACAATAAGAACCAATATTAAATTAAATATTAATGATAATGACTTATGCATTAAAAACAAAAAAATAAACAAGTTAAGAAAAATATTTAAATATTATCAATTAAATAAATTTTTACCTTATTTAAAAAAATATTGAGCGGGAAACGAGATTCGAACTCGCGACCCCAATCTTGGCAAGATTGTACTCTACCTACTGAGCTATTCCCGCTAAAAGTATAATAATAATATTAATTATAACATAATTATATAATCTAAAAATAATTTTTTACTAAATAAAAATATTTAATCATAGACCATAAAGTCAATATCATGGATAAATACAATAAAATTGTACCAAAAAAAACAAAAAACTGATTAAAATGCCATAGTAATATTGATATTGTCAACATTTGAAAAATTGTTTTAATCTTCGCAAGTTTAGAAACTGATAAAATATCTTTTTTACCTGTTATAGACATCCATTCACGTAAAGCTGAAATAATAACTTCTCTTATAATAATTATAGATATAGGTAAAGTAATAAAAATAACATGAAAACATTCTACTATTAACAACATGGCAAAAATAGTTAAAAACTTATCAGCTACAGGGTCAAAAAATTCACCAAAACGAGTAATTTTATTTAGTTGACGAGCCCAAAATCCATCTAATAAATCCGTAAAAGATGCTATTAAAAAAATTAAACTACTGAATAAAGATGAATATTTAAAAGGCAAATAAAAAATTATAATAAAAAAAGGAATCAAAATTAATCTTAATAGAGTAAAATACATAGGAATATTAAAAAACATAAATAAAAAAAACCAAATAATAAAATAAAATATTAAAATAAACACAATTTAAATAAAAATAAAAATAATATAATTATAAATTTTATATAATAAAAAAATAACTAAAAAAATAAAAATAAATTATAAATATATCATAAATAAAAAATTTTTATTTCTAATATAAAAATTAAAATATTATTTTAAATAATTAATTTAAAAATATTATTATTCCATCTATAAATAATAAATTAAATATAATAATACTTATTTATTTGTCAATAAATAGATTAGAATAAATAAAAAAACATTAAAAACGATTTTTATTTTTTTTATATAAATACTATTATAAATTAAAATATATTGATAAAATAAATTATTACAAAATTATTTTAAATTAACCAAATATTATAATAAAATTAAAAATATAAAAAAAAAATAATTAATTTTTTAAAATTAAATAATTAAAAAAATAATAAATTATATAAAAATATCATATAAATAATAAAATATTTTATATTAAAAAATCTTTAATTGAATTTAAGAATTTAATAGGATAAATAATAAATGGATATTAAAAAAATAAATAGATTAATTAAATTAGTAAAAAAATCAAAAATTACAGAATTAGAAATTTCAAATAAAGATGAATCCATTCGTATTAATTATTTAAATAATAAATATCTAATAAATAATTCAGATTACAACCTATACAATAAAAAAAATACAGAATATAAAAAAGAAAAAAAAAAAAAAGAATTAACTGGATATAAAATACGTTCCCCCATGGTTGGAACTTTTTATATAACTCCTAATCCAACATCTAAACCATTTATAACAATAGGACAAAAAATTAATATAGGCGATACACTTTGTATAATAGAAGCAATGAAAATAATGAATCATATTGAATCAGATAAATCAGGAATAATAAAATCAATATTAATAAAAAATGGTCAACCAGTTGAATTTAATGAACCACTAATAATTATAGAATTATTGGATAAAATAATATGCTAAATAAAATTATAATAGCTAACAGAGGAGAAATTGCATTAAGAATTTTAAGAACATGTAAAGAATTAGGAATCAAAACAGTAGCTGTATACTCAACTGTAGATAGATATCAAAAACATGTACTTTTAGCAGATGAATCAATTTGTATAGGATTACCTCAACCAAAAAATAGTTATTTAAATATACCAGCAATTATATCAGCTGCTGAAATTACAGGATCAGATGCTATTCATCCTGGATATGGATTTTTATCAGAAAATGCTAATTTTGCAGAACAAGTTGAAAATTCCGGGTTTGTCTTTATAGGACCTAAACCAGAAACAATCCACCTTATGGGTAATAAAATTTCAGCAATCAATACAATGAAAAAAATAGGTATGCCATGTGTACCTGGGCCAAAAGAACCAATAAAAAATACTATTAAAAAAAATATTAAGATCGCAGAATCAATAGGATATCCAATAATAATAAAATCAGCAAATGGAGGAGGAGGTATTGGTATTAAAATAGCTTATAATAACAAACATCTTGAACAATATATAAACATCATACAAAATCAATTTCAAATATCATGTAAAAATAATGAAATATACATAGAAAAATATATAGATAAGCCAAGACATATTGAAATACAGATTATCTCAGATGGGAAAGGAAATGTAATTTATTTAGCTGAAAGAGATTGTTCAATACAATATAAACATAAAAAATTAATAGAAGAAGCTCCTATATTAAACATAAATAAAAATATCAAAAAAAAAATAATAAAATATTGTATTAAAGCCTGTATAAAAATTAAATACAGAGGAGTAGGAACCTTTGAATTTTTATATAAAAATGATAAATTCTATTTTATAGAAATGAATACCAGAATACAGGTTGAACATACAATTACCGAAATGATAACAAATATAGATATAGTAAAAGAACAAATAAAAATATCATCAGGATACCCATTGTTAATAAAACAAGAAAATTTAAAAATAAATGGATATGCTATAGAATGTCGTATCAATGCTGAAGATCCAAATAAATTTATACCTAATTCAGGTAAAATAACACACTTTCATGCTCCTGGAGGATTAGGAGTAAGATGGGAATCACATATATATACAGGATACACAATAACTAATTATTATGATTCTATGATAGGAAAATTAATTACATATGGTAAAAATAGAGAAACAGCAATAGCAAAAATGAAAAATGCATTAGAAGAATTAATAATAGAAGGTATAAAAAACAATATAGAATTACATAAAAAAATAATAAAAAATAAAAAATTTAAAAAAGGAAAAATAAATATAAATTTTTTAAAAAAAATAATAAAAAATAAAAAATAAAAAAATAAAATAATATTAAATTAAAATAAAAAACAACCTAATATAAAATATTTTATATAAATAAACCAAACTTTTTAATCCTAACAATAATTAAATTAAAACATAAAAAAACAAAAAAATATTTAAATGTTAATATCTAAATTAAATAATCTTTTCTATCAATAAATAAATAAAATATAAAAATATTTTAATAAATACAATTAATTAAAATACATAAATATACTGTAAATATAAAAAATACTGCATACAAATATAAAAATTAATTAAAATTTAAATACTAATATTTTAATATTTAATATAAAATATAAAACATTTAAAAAAAAAATTATAAAATATAATATTAATTTTAAATAAAATAAATATTCTAAAATAAATATATATGGTACGTTGACAGAGTGGTTATGTAACGGACTGCAAATCCGTATACCTCGGTTCAATTCCGGGACGTACCTTTTATATACCGCCCAGATGGTGAAATCGGTAAACACAAGGGACTTAAAATCCCTCGATCATTTACGATCATGCGGGTTCAAGTCCCGCTCTGGGTAATTAAAAAAACTAATATTACTAAAAAAAATTTCAAAAAATATTATAATTAAAAATAAAAAAGGAAAAAAATGGCCGTACAAAAAAGAAAATCAACGAGATCTAGAAGAGGAATGAGAAGATCCCATGACTCACTAAATGAACCTAATATATCAATAGATAAAATATCAAAAGAAAAACATCTTAGATATAATCTAACATATAAAGGATATTACAAAGGAATAAGAATACTTAAAAAAACAAAATATCGAAAAAAATAAAAAAAAAAAATAAAAAAACTAAAATATTAAAATAATATAAAATATTCATTTAAAAAAAATAAAAATTTAATAAAAAATAATAAATATATAAAAAATAATATTATAGTTAAAACAAAATTAAATAAAACATATAGGAAATTTAAAATCAATATGTATACAAAAATTATTAGTACAGGTAAATATTTACCTGATAAAATTAGAAATAATAATAATCTAAAAAATATAATAAATAAATCTAATGAATGGATAATAAATAGAACAGGAATATACGAAAGAAGAATTGCAAGAACGAATGAAACAGTTTCAACCATGGGAAGTATAGCAGCAAAAAATGCTATAAAATCAGCAGGTTTAAAAAATAATGATATTCAACTTATAATAGTAGCAACAATTTCTTCTAGCCATGCTTTTCCAAGTTCAGCATGTATAATCCAAAACGAATTAAATATAAAAGATTGTATTTCTTTTGATATAGCAGCCGCATGTACAGGATTTATATATGCATTGAGCATAGCTGATCAATATATAAAAAATAAATTTATAAAATTTGCATTAATAATTGGATCCGATATTCTTACAAGAACATTAAAACCAAAAGATAAAAGGACATTAATTTTATTTGGAGATGGAGCAGGTGCAGTTATATTAAGTAGTAGTAAAAAACCAGGAATAATATCAACACATTTACATGCATCAGGTAAAGATAGTAAGTTATTAACATTACCTTATCAGAAAAGGAACAAAAGAAAAAAAATATCATGGTTAAAAATGTCAGGTAATGAAATTTTCAAAATAGCAATAAATAAATCAATAAAAATAATTAATGAAACATTAAATAAAAATAATATTAAACATGAAAATATTGATTGGTTAATACCACATCAATCTAATCTAAGAATAATAAATGCAATTATAAAAAAAATAGGAATAGATATAAATAAAGTAATAATCACATTAGACAAACATGGTAACACATCATCTGCATCAATACCATTAGCATTAAATCAGGCTATAAATAATGGTAAAATAAAACCAAACAACCTAGTTATATTTGAAGCATTTGGTGCAGGTATAACGTGGGGTTCAGCTTTAATACGACTTTAATTTCAAAAAATAATATGAAAAAATATGGTATGATTTTCCCCGGACAAGGTGGACAACACATTGGTATGTTATATGAATTAAGTAAAAAATATTCTATTGTAAAAAAAACATTCAATATAGCATCTGAAATACTAAATTATGACTTATGGAAATTAGCACAAAATGGCCCAAAAAAAGATATGGATAAAACATATAAAACACAACCACTGATATTAACATCATCAATATCAATTTGTAAAATATGGAAAAATAAAAATGGGATAAAACCAAATATAATTGTTGGGCATAGCTTAGGAGAATATTCATGTTTAGTATATGCAAAAGTAATAAAATTTGAATGTGCAATAAAATTAGTTGAACAAAGAGGAAAATTTATGCAACAAGTATTACAAAAAAATAATGGACTAATGAAAGTAATATTAGGTCTAAATATAAAAACTATTAAAAAAATTTGCAAAAGAAATAAAAAATATGGATTCGTAACAACTACAAATTATAATACACCATATCAAACAGTAATAGCAGGAAATAAAAATTCAGTAGAGAAAACAGCTGAAGAATGTAAAATAGCAGGAGCTAAAATAATATCATTATCTATAAGTGTACCAGCGCATTGTATTTTAATGAAACCTGCTGCAAATAAACTAGCTAAAAAAATAAATAAAATAAAATTTAAAAAACCAATATATCCAATAATAAGTAACTCAACAATATTATGTGAAACTAATCCTAATATTATTAAAAAAAAATTAATAAAACAATTATACAAATCAGTAAATTGGATAAAAATAATAAAATATATAGAATCAAAAAAAATTACAAATTTAATTGAAATGGGTCCGGGAAATATTTTAAGCAACTTAACTCAAGCAATTACTAAAAACATAAAAATAACACAAACAAATAATCCTAAAAATATATCTAAATCACTAAAAATAAATAAGGAAAATAAATGAACTTAAAAAACAAAATAGCACTTATTACAGGAGCAACAAACGGCATAGGTCATGCAATAGCTTATGTATTAAAAAAATATGGAGCATTTATAATTGGGACTGCAACTAACAATAAAAATGTAAATAAAATAGAAGATTTTTTAAAAAATAAAGGAAAAGGATATTTATTAGATGTAAATGATAAAAAATCAATAATAAATCTATTAAATGATATAAAAAAAAACTTTGGTAAAATAGATATTTTAATAAATAATGCTGCTATAACTATAGATAAACTATTTATAAAAATGAACGAACAAGATTGGCAAAATGTTATAAACACTAACTTAAATTCAATATTTTACATATCTAAAGCAGTCATATTTTCTATGTTAAAAAAAAAACAAGGAAGAATAATATCAATAGGTTCAATGATTGCCAATACTGGTAATATAGGACAAGCAAATTATTCTGCATCAAAAGCTGGTTTAATAGCAATGAGTAAATCTATAGCTAAAGAAGTTGCTTCAAGAGGAATAACAGTGAATGTAGTATCTCCCGGGTTCATAAAAACTAATATGACAAAAAAAATAAAAGAAAAAATATCAAATGAAATTTTAAAAAATATCCCAATGAAACGTTTTGGTTCAGCAAAAGATGTTGCTTACGCAGTAGCATTTTTAGCATCCGATAAAGCATCATATATAACCGGAGAGACAATACATATAAATGGAGGCCTATACATGTCTTAATATATAAGAAATATTATCTTTAAAAATATCTATCAATCAAAATTGAATTGTAATTTTTAAGATATCTTATAAACTAAAAAAAAATAATATTAAAACCAATTCTGATAGGAAATTTAACAATATGGATGATATTAAAGAACGTGTTAAAAAAATTATTAGTGAACAATTAGGTGTAAAAAAAGAAGAAGTAATCAATACCGCATCTTTTGTAGAAGATTTAGGTGCTGACTCACTCGATACAGTTGAACTAGTAATGGCATTAGAAGAAGAATTTGATACAGAAATTCCAGATAAAGAAGCTGAAAAAATTACAACAGTACAAGCAGCTATAAATTATATTAGTAACAATAAAAATTTAAAAAAATAATATAATGAATAATTTATTTAAATAATTAAATATCACATAAATTATTAAAAATATTATATAAATTCCTTTTTAAAAAAAAAAAATTAAAGAGGGTAAATATGTCAAAACGTAGAGTAGTAATTACAGGAATGGGGATATTAACACCTGTCGGTAACAATGTTAAAACAAATTGGAAATCTATAATATCAGGTAAAAGTGGAATAGATTATATAAATCATTTTAACATAACCAAACATAAAACACATTTTGCAGGTTTAATAAAAAATTTTATTTTTGACAAAACCATAAATATAAAAAACATCAAAAAAATAGATAAATTTATACAATATGGAATAATGGCAGGCCATCAAGCAATAAAAGATTCTGGAATACAAATTAACAATCATAATGTTAACCGTATAGGAGTAGCTGTTGGTTCTGGAATAGGTGGTTTAGGATCAATTGAATATAATCATAAAATATTAATAGAAAAAGGTCCAAAAAAAATAAGTCCATTTTTTGTACCATCTACTATAGTAAATATGATATCAGGATATTTAACAATTATATATGGAATTAAAGGCCCAACAATTGCTATTACAACAGCATGTACATCTGGAATACACAATATTGGTCAATCCTTTAGAATAATAACTCACAATGATGCTGATATAATGTTAGCAGGAGCTTCTGAAAAAGCAAGTACTCCATTAGGAATTGGAGGCTTCAATGCAGCTAGAGCATTATCAACAAGAAATCATGATCCAAAAGGTGCTAGCAGGCCATGGGATGAAGAAAGAGATGGTTTCGTATTAGGTGATGGTGCTGGTATTCTAATGCTAGAAGAATTACAACATGCAAAAAAAAGAAATGCCAAAATATATGCAGAAATAGTTGGATTTGGTATGAGTAGTGATGCATATCATATTACATCTCCTCCAAAATATGGAGATGGTGCAGCACAATCTATGATAAATGCTCTTAAAGATGCTAAAATAAATACTGATAAAATAGGATATATAAATGCACATGCAACATCAACAATAAATGGAGATAGAGCGGAAGCTATAGCAATAAAAAATATTTTTAAAAAAAATAAAATATATATAAGCTCCACTAAATCAATGACTGGGCACCTATTAGGAGCATCAGGTGCAATAGAATCAATATATTCAATATTAGCATTAAAAAAACAAATAATACCACCAACAATAAATCTAAACAAAACTGATGAAAATTATGGATTAGATTTTGTACCAAATTATGCTCGTCAAATAAAAAATTTAAAATATAGTTTATGTAATTCATTCGGCTTCGGAGGAACAAATGCATCTATTATATTTAAAAAATATGATTAAACCTAAAAATAAATTTATAAACTTTATAATTAATAACAAATAATTTAAAAAAATAAATGAAAGGAAAATTTATAGTTATTGAAGGATTAGAAGGCTCAGGTAAAACAACTGCAATTAAATATATAATAAACATATTAAAAAAAAATGGAATTTTAAAATTAAAAAAAACAAGAGAACCTGGTAGTACATTACTAAATGAAAATTTGAGAAAATTAATTAAACACAGTATAAAAAATGAAATAATTAATAAAAACACTGAATTGTTAATATTATATGCTGCTAGAATACAATTAGTAGAAACAATAATAAAACCAAATTTAAATAAGGGTACATGGATTATAGGTGATAGACATAATATGTCATCAATTGCATATCAAACAGGTGGAAGAAAAATTGATAAAAAAATAACAAAAACATTAACAAACCTATTCTTAAAAGATTTTAAACCAGATTTAACAATTTACTTAGATGTTATACCAGAAATCGGATTAAATAGAATTAAAAATAGAAAAAAAAAAGATAGAATAGAAAAAGAATCCTTAAATTTTTTTTATAGAACTAGAAAATGTTATTTAAAAATAATAAAAAAACAGAAAAACTTAATATTTATAAATGCAAACAATAAAATAAAACATGTACAAAAAAAAATAAAATTAATTATAAAAAATTGGATTAAAAAAAATAATTCATGAAAAATTATCCATGGCTGAAAAATACATACAGTAATATTATAAATTATTATAAATCAAAATATAAAAAAAACACTATTCTTATTTCATCAACAATAGATTTAGGAATAAACATATTATCCTATAATATAGGTAAATGGATTCTGTGTTCAAACAAAAAAAAAATAAATTATTGTAATCAATGTATTAATTGTATATTAATGCAACAAAAAAATAATCCAAATTACTATAAAATAACAACAAATAACAAAAATAAAAAAATTAACAAAAAAGAAATAAATACTATATTTAATAATATATATAATTTAATTGAAAATAATTATAAAAAAATTGTATTCATAGAAGAAATAGAATATTTTAAAAAATATATAAATAATACCTTCATTGACAATTTAATAAAACCTCAAAAAAATACTTATTTTATACTAAACACAAATAATTTAATAAATATAAAAAAACAAATAAATAATAAAATTACAATATGGAAAATAATAAATCCAAATAAAAAAATATGTATAGATTGGATACAAAAAAAAACAAAAATAAAAAAAAAAAAATGTTCAATAGCATTAAAATTATCTGAAAAATCACCATTAAAAGCATTAAATATATTAAATAAAAAATATTGGAAAAACAGAAAAAAATTAGAAATAAAATTAATAGAAATATTAAATAAGGAAAATAAATTAGACTTACTAACTAATTTAAATAATTTAGAAAATATTGAAATCATAAAATGGATATGTGCTATACTTATGGATGCAATAAAATGGAAATACAAAGCATATGATATAATAATTAATAATGATCAATATACATTAATAAAAACTTTATCTAAAAATCTATCGATTTTTTCAATATATAAAAGTATAAAAATTTGGATAAAATATATAAATTTATTTGAAATAAATACTGTAAATAAAAAATCAACATTAATAACATCCATACTAAATTGGGAAAATTTTTTATTAAAAAATAAAAAAATTAATAAATGTATAAATAATTAAATCAAAATTTAAGAAAATTAATCTATAAAGATTATAGCTTTAAGGAAAATTGATATATGTATAAAAATATATTTATCAACTTGCAAAAAATAGGTAAATCACTAATGTTACCAGTATCAGTATTACCATTAGCTGGTATATTATTAGGGATAGGATCTTCTAACTTAAGCTTTTTACCATACATAATTTCTAAAATTATGGCGGAAACAGGAGGTTCAATTTTTATAAACATGCCATTAATATTCTCTATAGGAGTTGCATTAGGGTTTACTAAAAATAATGGAGTTTCTGCATTGGCAGCAGTAATATCATATATAATTATAAATAAAACATTATCAATAATTTCAAATGATTTACATATAACAAAACAAATTTATGATACAGGAGTAATAGGAGGTATTATAGCTGGATCATTATCAGCAATTATATTCAATAAATTTCATATGATAAAATTACCGGAATATATAGGTTTTTTTAGTGGAAATCGTTTTGTACCAATCATGTCCGGTGTGTCATCCATTTTAATTGGAATAATATTATCATTTATATGGGCACCAATAGGTAAAACAATAGAAAACTTTTCACATTGGGCAGCATATCAAAATCCAATAATAGCTTTTAGTATTTATGGTGTAGTAGAGAGAGCACTAATACCTTTTGGATTACATCATATCTGGAATGTTCCATTTCAAATGCAAGTAGGTAATTTCATAAATCATCTAGGACAAACCTTTCACGGAGATATACCCAGATATATGGCTGGAGACATAACAGCAGGAAAATTATCAGGAGGTTATTTATTTAAAATGTATGGATTACCTGCAGCAGCTATAGCAATATGGAAATCAGCAAAAAAAGAAAACCAAAAAAAAATAGCAGGTATAATGTTATCTGGCGCACTAACAGCATTTTTAACAGGTATTACAGAACCAATAGAATTTACATTTTTATTTGTAGCTCCCATATTATATATAATTCATTCAATTTTATCTGGATTAGCTTTCGCTATATGTATAATATTAAATATGCGTAACGGAATAAGTTTTTCTCATGGTTTAATAGATTTTATTTTATTAAGTAATAATGGAAATAAATTATGGCTATTTCCTATAATAGGAAGTTTTTACTCAATACTATATTATAGTATCTTTAAAATAATAATAATTAAATTTGATTTAAAAACACCAGGAAGAGAGATATCAAATATCAAGATTAAATACAACACACAAAAAGATATAAATTTTATAATAAAATTAATTAATTCGCTAGGTGGTAAAGAAAATATCATTAATATAGATGCATGTATTACAAGATTAAGAATAGATTTAAAAAAAATAACAAAAATAAATGAAAATAAATTAAAAGAATTAGGAGCTGCTGGTATAATAAAAATAGGAAATGGATTACAATTAATTTTTGGTACAAAATCAGATAATATAAAAACAGCAATAGAAAAATATATAAAAAAAAATTAAAAATATAAATTTAATTATATAAAATAATAAAATATTTTAAAAATTAAAAATAGGAATTATATGAATAATATTTTTAATAAAATAATTAATCATAAAATTAAATCTAATATTTTATATCAAGATAATATAGTAACGGCATTTAAAGATATAAATCCTAAAGCACCAATACATATATTAATTGTATCAAATAAATTAATACCAACAATAAACGAATTAAAAAATGAAAAAGATAAAATGATAATAGGACATATGATAATTATAGCTGTAAAATTAGCAAAAAAACAAAAAATAGAAAAAAGCGGATATAGATTAATAATAAATTGTAATAAAAATGCAGGACAAGAAATATACCATTTACATATACATCTACTTGGAGGAAAAAAATTAGGAAAAATTATAAATTAATAATTTAATTTAAATAAAAAAATATAAATAAACATATATTTTATAAAAAATACCTAAATTAATAAAATATCAATATGCAAATATTGATACTAAATATCTAAATAAAAAGATAATATTTATATATTATTAAATCAATCACCATAAATAAATAAATTTATTGAACGATATAAAATATCTAAAATTACTGGACCAATAAAAACACCAATAATACCAAAAGATAAAAAACCACCAAATATTCCAAAAATAATTAATAAAAATGGTATATCATAACTAATTCTAATCAAAATAAATCTAAGTATTCCATCTAAAATAGCTACTAAAATACTCCAAATAAAAAGAATACTACCATGAAAAACATCACCCTCTAAATATAAGAATATAATAGATATAATTAATATAGGTAATGATCCTATTTGCAATAAAGAAAATAAAATAGCTAATAAAGTCAAAAAACCAGTATATGGCATGTTAGAAAAAAGCAATCCAATACCAGATAATATGCCTTGAATCAAAGCTGTTAATAAAACACCTAAAACAATGAATCTTACTGATTTTCCTATAAAATCAAAAATAACCAATCCTTGATCTAAAAAAAAATCACAAATAAACTTTCTTATACTTTTAGATAACTTATCTCCTTTGAAATATAAAAAAATAACAAATATTAAAGTTGAAATTATATTTAATAATAAAGTAGTAAATTGTTTAGCTTGAAATACAAGAAATTCTACTAATTTACCCAAGTAAGGATGTAATTTATTAAAGATTAATATATTATCACTGGAAATAAATTTATCGTAATTGATAAATAATTTTTCTCCAATTGAAGGTATCCTAATAAACCAAAATAATTTAGGTAAATTTATATGATTATGTTTAAATTTATTAATTAATGGATATATATTATCTATTAAACTACTTAATAAAATAACTATAGGAATAACTAATGACAATAATAAAAAAAACAACATAATAAAAACAGCTAAAAAACGTTTATTCCATAGTAAACGTTCAATAAATAATAATATAGGCCAAGTAGAAATAACAATAACACTAGCCCAAGTAAAAGATAGTATAAACGGATTAATAATTAAAAAAAATAAAATAAATAAAATAACAATAAAAATAAAAGAAAAAAACATTTTTTTAAAATAAACAATATCCTTCATTATATCCATAAGCAGTAATTAAACCTAATAAAAGTAAAATAAAAACTTTAAATAATTATTTTTAAATATCTAAAAACAATAAAATGTAATTTAAAATCTAATAATAAATTAATAAATTAACTAAAATAAAAAATAAAATTTAATAATCTATATTTTGTAATTATATAATTAATTTGATATTATAAAATTATATTTAAATAATATATATATATATTAAACAAAAAATTAATTATTATGAAAAAAACTAAAATAGTTTGTACTATAGGCCCTAAAACAGAATCAACAAAAATGTTAACAGCTTTATTAAAAGCTGGTATGAATGTAATGAGATTAAATTTTTCACATGGCAGTTACGAAGAACATGAAAACCGTATAAATAACTTAAGAAAGATAACAAAAGAAACTGGAATAAAAGCAGCTATTTTATTAGACACACAAGGTCCAGAAATAAGAACTATGAAGTTAAAAAATAATAAAGAAATTAAATTATACAATAATCAAATATTTACTATAACCACAGATCAAAATATAAAAGGAGATGAAAAATGTATAGCTATTAATTATGAAAAAATTATACATGATTTAAAAATAGGTAATATTATCCTTATAGATGATGGATTAATAGGTATGAAAATAATCGATTTAAATAAAGATAAAATAATATGTAAAGTATTAAATAATGGTATACTAGGCGAAAATAAAAGTATTAATTTACCTGGAATATATACTAATTTACCAAGTTTATCTAAAAAAGATAAATCAGATTTAATATTTGGTTGTAAACACAATGTAGATTTCATAGCAGCATCATTTGTAAGAAAACTTAATGATGTAATCAATATAAGAAAATATATAAATAAATATAATGGGCAAAAAATACAAATAATATCAAAAATTGAAAATCAAGAAGGATTAAATAACTTTAAAGAAATTTTAAAAGTATCAGATGGTATTATGGTAGCAAGAGGTGATCTTGGAGTAGAAATACCTGTAGAAGATGTAATTTTTGCACAAAAGAAAATTATAGAACAATGTAATAATCATGGTAAAGTAGTAATTACCGCAACACAAATGTTAGATTCAATGATATATAATCCTAGACCTACAAGAGCTGAAGCTGGAGATGTAGCAAATGCAATTTTAGATGGTACCGATGCTGTAATGTTATCAGGAGAAAGTGCCAAAGGCAAATATCCAATAGAAGCAGTATCAATCATGAAAAATATATGTAATAGAACAGATAAAATAATAAAACCTAAAATTAACATAAAAAATAATAATGAAATATTTAGAATAACTGAAGCAGTATGTAAAAGTGCAGTAGAAACAGCAGAAAAATTAAAATCTCCATTAATAATTGTAACTACTGAAAGTGGTAAATCTGCTAAATCATTACGTAAATATTTTCCTAGTTCAACTATATTAGCATTAACAACAGACAAAAAAACAGCTAATCATTTAATATTAAGCAAAGGTATAGAACCATTTATCATAAAAAAAATAAAATCATCTGATGATTTTTATTATATTGGAAAAAAAATAGCATTAAAAAAACATTATGCAAAAAAAAGAGATATTGTTATAATGGTATCAGGTGCTCTTGTACCTAAAGGAACAACTAATACTATATCAGTACATACATTATAATTTAACAATAAAATTTATCATTAAAAAAATATATAAATTTAAAAAAAAAGATATTTTAAATAAACATTAAAATCAAAAAAATATTAAAACTAAATAAATAATTTTAATTTATTAAAAATATGATTAATAATAGAATTTATACCTTCAACACGAGAATATGTTAAATTATTCATTAGAGATATTTTTTTTAAATAAAAATAAATATCAAAAGTAATAAATTCATTAACTGTTAACCCATTATAAAACATCAATATAATAGCTATAAATCCTTTAGTAATTAAAGTATCACTATCTCCATATAATTTAATAATATTTTTAACATCTTTCTTTAAATAAATCCAAACATTACTCTGACAACCAATAATTAAATTTTTAATAGAATATAAACATGAAGGCATCTTAGGTAAAGACTCACCTAATTCAATTATATATAAATATTTTTCTTCCCAAGATGAAAAATATTTAAAATTAGATAATATTTCATCTCTAGTAAACAAAAATTTCATACAAATATAAACTCTATTTTATTAATAATTAATATTTATTTAATAAATGATTAATATGAGATAAATAAAATATTAATTTATCTATTTCCTCTTGAACATTATAAAGTGCAAAAGAAATTCTACACATAGAAGAAACTCCATAATATTCCATTAAGGGCATGGCACAATGATGCCCAGTACGTATAGCAATACCATAATTATTCAAAAGAATACCAATATCATAAGCATGTTTTTTTATAAAATTAAAAGATATTATACCTATTGAACGTTTAGATATACTATATATCTTAAGAAAAGATAATTCACTTAATTTATTTATTGCATAATTATATATTTGCCTTTCATATTTATTAATTAGATTAATATCCATAGATTGAAACCATTTTAATGCAGCTCCTAAACCAATAATACCAGATATATTAAGAGTGCCAGCCTCAAAGCGATGAGGAGGGGACAACCAAGTTGTTTTTTTAGTATTTGATAAATAAACAGTTTTAATCATACCACCACCAACTTGCCAAGGAGGCATATTAATTAATAATTCATACTTACCATATAAAACACCTACTCCTGATGGACCATAAATTTTATGAGCTGAAAAAACATAAAAATCACAATTTAAATCCTGAACATCTACTTTTTTATGTAATATAGCTTGAGAACCATCTACTAATATAGTAATATTATATTTTTTTGCTATAAAAATTATTTCTTTTAATGGATTAATAACTCCTAAAACATTAGAAATCTCAGTAATTGCTAACAATTTAGTATTTTTATCTATTAAATAATAAATTTGATCAATATTAAATTCTCCTGAAGGTTCAATATTTAAAACTCTAATTTCAAAACCAATCTTTAAAGATAATAATTGCCAAGGAACTATATTTGAATGATGTTCCATAATTGTAATAATTATATTATCAGTACTTCTTAATTTATCACATCCCCAACTATTAGAAACTAAATTTATACCTTCAGTAGCATTTTTTAAAAAAACAATCTCTTTTTCAGATGAAGCATTAATAAATTTACCTATTTGAATGCGAACATTTTCTAAACGATTAGTCGCGCTTGTACTCAAAGAATACACACCTCTATGAACAGAAGAATATTCATATTTATAAAAATCCATTTCTGTATTAATTACACTTAGTGGTTTTTGTGTAGAAGCTGCATTATCAAAATAAATTAATCTTTTACCATGTACTTTATTTTCTAAAATAGGAAATTGTTTTCTAATAATCAATGGATTCATAAAAATCACCGAATAGACGCTTATTAATAAGTTTTAAAATTATATCTCTCAATAAATTATTTTTTACTAAATTAATAATATCATAACTAAATGATGATATAATCATATTTTTAGCTATTCCACTATCTATACCTCTAGAACATAAATAAAATATTTGATTTTCATCTATCTTTCCTAAAGTAGCAGCATGTGTACATTTTACATCATTATTATAAATTTCTAATTTAGGTTCTGTTTCAATATAAGAAAGATTATTTAATAATAGATTTCTACTTATCATTGTAGCATTAACTTTTGATGAATTTTGTAATATCTTTACAAGACCTCTAAATTTACCATAAGCAGAAGAAATTATTTTATGTAACTGATAACTTTTAGAATTACGAAAATTATGTTCAACATAAGTATAATTATTAAAAAAATTATTCTTAATAGGAACTGATAAACTATTCAATAAAATATTCCCATTTTCACCATTAAATTTAACATTAGTATTATTTCTAATAATACCAGATCCTAAAAGAAAAACAGTACTATTAACGAAAGAACCACTATCGATATATATATCATTACAGGAAAAATGATAACTAGAAGAATTTTCTGATAAAATTTTTGTATGCTCTAGATATGAATTATTTAAAACCTCTATGACAAATCTAGCACAAGTCAAATGAGAATAATTATTTAAACTAACATAATGTTCAATAATATTAATATAAGATGAAGACTCTATAATAATATGATATCTATAATTCAAAACATTAATATCAGATTTTAATCCTGTACTAATATTTAATATATATATAGGTTTATCATTTAAATTATTAGAATATATATTTAAAATAAAAATTTTATTTAAAATACTTTCTATTAAATGTAAAAAAATATCAAAAGATATAGCAGTAAAATAATTATAATAATTTAAAACATTTATATTATTAAATATAATAAATTCAGTATTACTAAAATTACAAACAAAAAAACCATCAATAAAAATTAAACGAATAGAATCAATTGGTAAAGATAATTCGTTAATCTTATCTAATAATAAATTTTTATTTACGAAATTAATTAATTTTTTATCAAAAAAATATTTAAACAAATTATATTCATTAACAGTTAATTTAATATTTAATAAACTTTTCAAATGATTTTTAAAATAATTAGAATAATTAAAACTATCATAAAATAAATCTTTCCATTTATTTAAAAAAATATCAATTGACAAGCCAGCCATACCCTTTTTCCTCTAATTTATTCACTAATGAAACATCACCAGAATGAATAAATTTACCATTATATAAAACATGTACAAAATCAGGTTTAATATAATCTAAAATACGTCTATAATGAGTTATTATAATAAACGAACGAGTATTATTACGTAAATTATTTATAATTTCAGATACTCTTTTTAAAATATCAATATCTAAACCAGAATCAATTTCATCTAAAACACATAATTTAGGTTTTAAAATTAACATTTGTAATATATCATTACATTTCTTTTCTCCTCCAGAAAAACCTACATTTACTGAACGAGATAAAAAATCTTTAGATATATTTAACAATTTAATTTTACTATTTAATAATTTATTGAAACTAATATAATCTAATTTAATTTTATTATTATATTTACGTAAAGAATTATATGCAGTATATAAAAATAATTTATTAGTAACGCCAGGTATTTCTATAGGATATTGAAAAGCAACAAAAATACCTCTTTTAGCACGTTCAGAAGCGGATAATTTTAATAAATTATAATTTTTGAAATTAATATTACCTGAAATTACCTTATATTTAGGATTTCCAGATAATACTGATGAAAAAGTACTTTTACCAGAACCATTAGGACCCATAATAGCATGTACTTCTCCAGGATTAATATTCAAATTTATATCAAATAAAATATTTTTATCACTTATATTAACATTTAAATTATTTATTTTAAGCATACAAAATATATTCCATTTTTTAAATTTATTCAACCAACACTATTCTCTAAATTTATAGATAATAATTTTTTAGCTTCTACAGCAAATTCTAAAGGCAATTCTGTAAAAATTTTTTTACAAAATCCATTAACTATCATAGATACCGCATTGTCTTGATCAATACATCTTTGAAAACAATAAAATAACTGATCTTCATTAATTTTAGAAACAGTAGCTTCATGTTCTACCTGTGAAGTATTATTTTTAACTTTAATAGAAGGAAATGTATAAACTTTACTACTACTACCAATTAACATTGAATCACATTGAGTATAATTTCTAGAATTTGAAGCATATTTATTTATTTTAACTATTCCTCTATATGTATTTCTACTCTTAAATGTAGAAATACTCTTAGATATAATTGTAGATCTAGTATTTTTTCCTATATGAAACATTTTAGTACCAGTATCAGCTTGCTGATAACCTGTAGTTAATGCTACAGAAAAAAATTCACCAATAGAATGATCACCCTTTAATATAACACTTGGATATTTCCAAGTTATAGCAGAACCAGTTTCAGACTGCACCCAAGACATATGACTTTTTTTTCCCAAACATAATGCTCTTTTGGTAACAAAATTTAAAATACCATTGTTAATATTATCCCCTGGAAACCAATTTTGTACTGTAGAATATTTTACTCTAGCATTTTTATGTAAAATAACTTCAACAACAGCTGCATGTAATTGATGATTATGATTAATTGGGGCAGAACATCCTTCAATATAACTAACATAACTATTTTCTTCAGCTATAATAATTGTTCTCTCAAATTGACCAATATTTTTAGAATTAATTCTAAAATACGTAGATAATTCCATAGGACAATTTACTCCTTTAGGTACATAAACAAAAGTACCATCTGAAACAACCGCTGAATTTAAAGCTGCAAAAAAATTATCATTAAAGGGTACAACCATACCTAAATATTTCTTTACCAAAGAAGGATATTTTTGAATTGCATAACTTAAAGAACAAAAAATAATTCCTTTTTTTTTTAAAATATTAACACAAGTCGTTGCAACAGATACTGAATCAAAAATAGCATCAATAGCTACCTTATTATTTTTATTTATTGGAATATTTAATTTATCAAAAGTTTTTTTTACTTCTTTAGTTAAATAATTATTACTATCATTATTAGATAATTTTTTATTTTTAATATTATTAGAATCTAAATTATTATTAATACATGGAGCTGAATAATAAATATATTTCTGATAATTTAATTTTTCATAAAAAGCATTCAACCAATGAGGTTCAGACATATTTTTCCATATTTTAAATGCCTTCATACGAAAATCTAACATCCAAGCTGGTTCATTCTTTTTTCTAGATATTGCTGTAATAATATTTTTATTAATACCATAACCTAAATTATTTGTATTTAATTTAGTAAAAAAACCCTGCTTATATTTTTTAAACATTATTTATCTCATTTAATAAAAAAATTACATATTAAATATAAATTTTTATATATTAAAACTTTTACCGCATCTACAAAAACGAGATGCTTTAGGATTATTAAAAGTAAACATTGAACTAAATTTATTAATAACATAATCTATTTTAATACCATTAATAAATTCAATATCATTTAAAGAAACATATAAAATTGATCCCATATGAGAAAACCTCAAATCACTTTCAATTACAACTTTAACAATTTCCATTTTATAAATTAATCCTGCACATCCAGAATAATAAATCTTTAATCTAATACCTTTAATATCAAAATCTTTATTAGATAATGAAATAATTTGTTTTGCAGCATTATCAGTTATAATAACATTATATAAAACAGAAGAATCTTTAAAAATATTTAAAGTACCTAATTCCATATAATTACACTCTTCATTTATATATTAAACATAATAATAAATAATACTTATATAAATTAGAAATAAAAAATATAAATAAAATATAATATTAATACTTCTTTTATTAAATAATTAAAATCAAATATTATTTATAGTAATAAACAAAATAATTTCAATAAAAAAATCAATACATGATTTTAATTAAAGAAATAAATAAAGGACCTAAATTTAACAATAAAGCTAAAAAAAACAAAAAAAATAAATTATTAACAATTTTAGACATTAAAAATAACATTAATAAATTACAAAAAAAATAATAAATAGTAGTAATCTCTTCTAAAAAATCATCAAATTTACGTAAAAAATATATTTGATTAACAAATAACATCGCAAAAAATAAAAAACCATAAAATAATAATAAAATTACACAAAATAAAATCAATAAATTATATTTCCAACTAAATATTAATAATATCGACAAAAAAACATGTATTATAAAATGAAAATAAAATCTCATAATAACTAACTAAAAAATAAAACAAAAATATATAACTTCATAAATAATAAAAAAATCTTTTATTAAAAAATAAAAAATAACAAAAATATTATCTTCTATTATTACCAAAATTACGAATTAATATAATAAATAAATTAATGAAATCAAGATATAAAGTTAAAGCACCGATAATAGAATAACGACGAAATGAATTCTTATTTTCAATAATAACACTCTCACCAAAATCTTTTAGTTTTTGAGTATCATATGCAGTTAAAATTACAAATACAACTATACCAAGATAATTCAAAATACAGGTAAAAAAGGGACTATTTAACCATAAATTAACTATTGTAGCTAATGTAATCCCAATCAATAACATAAAAGCCAAACTACCAATTTTAGTTAAATCCCTATTAGTAACATATCCAAAAAAACTCATAACACCAAACATTCCAGAAGTTATTAAAAATAAATTAGCCACAGAAGAAAAAGTATAAATAAAAAATATACTAGATATAGTTAATCCAGTTAATACTGAATATAACATAAATAAACTAGTACTTAATGTCGCGCTTAATGAATTAATCATACCAGATAAAATAAATACTACTAATAATTGTATAATAACCAAACTAAAAAAAACAATCCTATTATTAAAAATTAATTGAATAATTTCAGGAGTATTAGAAACAAACCAAGAAACAAAAGATGTTAACAATAAACCACATGTCATCCATCCATAAACATAAGCCATATATGTTTGTAGACTAGTACGACGAGTTTGTTGAATAATAGTATTATTTTGACGAGAATATTGTACCATAACTTTTCTCCTAAAATAAAACAAATATTGTTTATAAAATTAATATTCTATTTAATAAATAAATTAATCAAATAAAAAATCATAAAATTAAAATAGAAATAAGTTAAATATAATTTGTATTTTTATTAAAATATTAATTTAAAAAAATATAAAAAAACGTTTACAATAACAAAAATATAAAATATTTAATAATATATTTATAAAATAAAATTTAACAAACTTTATATAAAATTTTATAAAATAATTATAAAACACAAATAGATAATAACAATTTTAAAAAAAAAAGCAAATTAAATTTATTTAAAAAAATGAATAAAAAAAAAATAAATGAAATAATAAAAATTTTTAAAAAGAAAAATCCTATACCTAAAACAGAATTAAATTATAAAACACCATTTGAATTATTAATTGCATTAATATTATCAGCTAAATCAAAAGATATACAAGTAAATAAAATTACAAAAAAATTATGGAATACAACAAATACACCAAAAAAAATATTAAAACTAGGAAAAAAAAAATTAAAAAAACAAATAAAATCCTTAGGATTATTTAACAATAAAACAAAAAATATAATAAAAACATGTGAAATAATAATAAATAAACACAAAAATAAAATACCTAATAATAGAAAAGAATTAGAAAAATTACCTGGAATAGGAAGAAAATCTTCAAACATTATTTTAAATATATTATACAATAAAAATACAATAGCTGTTGATACTCATGTATTTAGAATATGCAATAGAACTAAAATAGTTACAGGTAATACAACAATTAAAATAGAAAAAAAATTAATAAAAATTATTCCAAAAAAATTTAAAAAAAACATACACAATTGGTTAGTATTACATGGACGATACATATGTAAAGCTAAAAAACCATTATGTAATTCATGTAAAATCAGTAAATTATGTGAATATAAAAGTAAAAACTATTTTTAGTAAAGAAATAACCGAATTAACATTCATTAACATTAACTTTTTTTCTATAACTACTCCAATTAAAATTTAACCATAATCCTTTCCCTAAACACATACGATCAATAACCCTTTTACCTAACAAAGTCCTTAACTTTAAATAATTTAAATTAGATAACATACCAGTGGATTTTTTAGATGAAGAACGTCTATCAACAATTTGATTTATAACAATTTTTTCATATCTAGATTGAATTTGAACACCTATTTCATCAATAATTAATAAATCTACAGTACTAAAATTTCTTAATAAATATTCTTCACTTAAATTATTATAAACATTAAAAGTAGATTTCATGCTTGACATTAAATCAGCTACAGTAACTATTAATACACTCTTGTTACGTAAAATCAAATAATTACAAATTGCAGCTGCTAAATGGTTCTTACCGGTTCCTGGGTTGCCTAAAAAAACAAAACTAGATATATTATCATTAAATTCTTTGGCATATCTATGTGCTGCATGTAATACTTTCTTATGACCTTCATGTTCAATTTGATAATTATTGAAAGAACAATTTATATATAATTCACGTATTCCCGATCTACTAAACATCCTCTGTATTTTAGTTGCTTTATTATCTCTAATGATAGAAGCAGAATATAAAACACCTTGCTCTTGATGCCATCTTAATAAATCATTACCCGTAATGAATTTAGGTTTAAAACCTGAAGGTAATAAATTTGAAAATTTTTTTAAAAATTTTGAAAAATTTTTCATAAATATAAAAAAAACCTTTAAGTATACATTAAATTAATAAAATTCATAAAATCTCTATTTACCAATACAAAAATCAGAAAAAATATTATTAAATAATTCTTCAGAAGTAAAAATACCATTAATTCTACCTAATATTTGATAAGCATTACGTAATTCTTCAGCTAATAATTCTAATGAATAATTACTTGATAAATAATATTTTGCATTATTCAAATATTTAAGAGATTTTTCTAAAATATCTAAATGTCTACGCCTAGCTAAAAAATTACCTTCAATATTCCTAGATGTTTTAATAATATTCTTAATATATTTTTTTAATAAACAAATACCATTACCAGTTAAAGCAGATAAATAAATAATTGGATATGAATTAATACTTTCAATACATGGTGATTTATTTAAAAGATCAATTTTATTATTTACAATAGTTATTGGTATACTAGAAAATGTTTTATTTTTTATTAGTGATAAATAATCAAAAAGTAAAGACTTATTTTTAATGATATTATTATCTATAACAAAAAAAATATGATCTGCACCTTTTAATTCAATCCAAGCACGATCAATACCTATTTTTTCTATTTCATCATCAGAATCATTTAAACCAGCAGTATCAACAATATGTAATGATAAATGATCAATATTAATATATTCACGTAAAATATCTCTAGTAGTACCAGGAATATCACTAACTATAGAAATATCATTTCCTGATAATAAATTGAACAATGTAGATTTACCTACATTTGGAAACCCAGAAAAAACAAATTTAATTCCTTCACGTAAAACACTACCATCATACGAAGAATGTTTTATATCATTTATTTCATCAATTAAACTATTTATTTCATCTATAAAATTTAGACTAATATAATCATCATGCAAAAAATCAATATGAGCTTCAATATATACTCTTATATTTTTTAATTTGGACATAACAATATTTACTCTATTAGAAAATAAACCTTTAAAAGAATTCATTGCTAATCTAGCAACTTTAATAGAATCTGCATTTATTAAATCTGAAATAGCTTCAGCTTGAATTAAATCTATTTTATCATTTAAAAAAGCTCTTTTCAAAAATTCACCTGGCTCTGCCATTCTAACAATAGATAAAGATAATATATGTTCAATCAATAAATCTATAACAACTAAACTACCATGACACTGTAATTCTAAAATATCTTCTCCAGTTAAAGAATTAGGAGCTGAAAAAAATAATGCTATACCTTGATCAATAATTTTATTTCCAGAATCGTAAAAAGGTAAATATTCAGCATAACGTATTTTAGGAATTTTATTTAATAAATGAAAAGCAACTTCCTTACTATAAGAACCAGAGACACGTAACACCGCTACACCACTTTTACCTACAGGAGTAACTTGTGCTAAAATAGTATCCGTAAATTCCATGAATAAATAAATATAAAAAATATTTTCTATAAAGTATAGTTTTTAACAGATCTATATATAATATGTTGTTGAACAATCGTAATAAGATTACTAACAACATAATATAATACTAAACCAGATGGAAACCATAAAAAAAATATTGTAAATATAAAAGGCATGATATTCATAACCTTTTGTTGAATTGGATCACTAACATTAGTAGGTGATATCTTTTGAATCATAAACATAGTAATTCCCATTAAAATAGGTAATATATAATAAGGATCTTGAGATGAAAGATCATGTATCCAAAATATAAAATTTGCGTGTCTTAATTCAATAGAATTCATTAACATATAATAAAGAGCTAAAAAAATTGGCATTTGAATAATAAGAGGCAAACATCCACCAAATGGATTAACTTTTTCATGTTTATATAACAATATCATTTCCTGAGTAATACGTTTTTTATCGTTTTTAAACCTTAATCTTATTTCTTCTATTTTAGGTTGTAACATTTTCATTTTAGCAACAGAAACATATTGAACTTTAGTTAAAGGATACATAATCATCCTTACAAATAATGTAATCATAATAATAGAAACACCCCAATTACCAAATAAATTATGTATTAACTTTAACAAATTAAATAATGGTTGAGAAATAAACCATAATAAACCATAATCAACTGTAAAATCTAAATAAGGAGCAACTAGAGATAATTCATTCTGTATTTTAGGACCCAGCCATAAAATTGAATGAAAAATTTTATTTTTACCGGGAAAAATATTTATTACAGGTGATCTATAACCTATAACTACTATTTTCTTATTTAATAAATAAAAATGATCAGTATAAAATATATTCTTACTATTATTATTAGGTATCCACGCTGTAATAAAATATTGTTGAAACATTGAAACCCATCCGCCATAAGTTGATATATTTAAATTATCATTTTTAATGATATCATCAAATTTATATTTAACATATTTCTTATTCTCAGTAGAATAAGCAGCTCCTCTAAAACTATTAATAGACAATCTACTTTTAGTAAAATTAAAATTTTTTTCTTCTGGAAGATCAAATGACTGTTTTAATTGATTAAACACGGATAAATGTAAAATATTATGAGAAACATTACTAATAAAATATTTAACATTAACATAATATTTACCTCTTTTAAAAATAAACACCTTAGTATAAACAACTCCATCAATATCTGTATATTTAATAGGAACCCTTAATTCATCTTTCCCAGATAATAATTCATAATTATTCTTATAAAAATGATAATAATGACGAATAAAATCATTTCTTTTACCAATATTTTCTACCTTTAAAATACCGCTTTGAGCTTGATAAATAAAATTAGGTAAAATTTCTAAAATTTTATAAGGAGAAAAAGTATTCAACTTATTTGAATAACGTAATAATTCAGCTTGTTCTATATCTCCACCATAGGCATTAATTTTAACAGATAAAACATCTGTTTTAATATTTATAATACTATTATAATCTTTATATTTATTATTTATTTCAGAAAAATAATTTAAATTATTTTCATGTTTTGAAAATTGTAAATGATCATTTATCCATGCTTGCCATAAAAAACATGAAACAAATAAAAAAATAATAAAAATAAATCTAAATTGATTATACATATACAAATCATTTTTTTAATATATTATAAATATTAAATGATAAAGGTAAAAAATCCTTTCCACCTATATTTAAAGAATGACATCTTAACAATCTTAAAAAGATTAAAATAATTCCTTTAAATAAACCAAAACGAAATAATGCCATTTGTGCATAAATAGAACATGTGGGATAAAATCTACAAGAAGAAGGTAATAAAAAAAAACTAAATATATTTCGATATAATTCTATTAAACAAATAAAGAAATTAATTATCAATAGCATATTTACACCATAAATTATCTAATAATTTAAATATTTCACTATTATTTAAATTACATAAAATTCTTTGAGGAAATATTAAAAAATCAATAAATCTTATATTTTTTTTATTCATTCTAAAACTTTCTCTTAATAATCGCTTTACACGATTACGATCATTAGATAACCTAATAACTTTTTTACTAATTATAATACCTAATCTAGGAAAAGTTAAATTATTACAATTAAAATAAACATTTAAAAATAAAGTAACTATTCTATTATTTTTAAATAAAATGTTTTTGAACTCAGAATTATATAACAATCTATATTTTTTAGGATAACAGAAATTCATAATAAATAAAATAAAAAATTAAAAAAATCATAAACAGAATAATATTTTATTTTTCACCATAAAACAGTTAAACGAATACGACCTTTAAAACGTCTTCTAGCTAAAATATTACGACCATTTTTAGTAGACATTCTAGCACGAAATCCATGTAAACGACTACGCTTTATTAAAGAAGGTTGAAATGTACGTTTCATAAATTAAAATTTTCTCATAAATTATTCTGTTAAATAAAAACATTAATCTAAATATATAACGTTATATTAAATTAACATCTAAAATAAAAAGTTACAAGATTTAATAAAATAATTAAAAAATAAAATATTAAATAATATGTTATATAAAAAAATATAAATTAATTAAATTATATATTCTATGTATACAATTTATATAATATGATATCATTTTAATTATATTAAATTTATAATTTTAGATAAATACTTGTTTTTATTAATTTTTAAAAACAGAGAATATCAAATATTTTTAGCAAAAATTTTTAATAAAGCTAAAAAATAAATTAACAACTACATAATTTAGTATATGGATAAAATCCTTACAAACAAAATTTAATAAAAACACTCTAATACTATATGTTTTAAATAAATTAATTTTAAAATTAATAAAAAATAAATATATAAATAATATAAATTATTTACTTAAATAATATTATAATAGTAAAATAAAAAAATAAAATAACAATAAAAAAAAATAAATTAATTAATAATAAAAGATACTAAAAAAATAAAAAAATGAATTCAATATATAAATCTAATATTAACAAAAAATATAAATTTAAAAATTTTATAGAAGGTAAATCCAATAAATTTGTTAAAACATTAATATTTCAAATAGCAGAAAATTTAGATAAAAAATATAATCCACTTTTTATATACGGACCCACTGGAGTTGGTAAAACACATTTATTAAATGCTATAGGAAATAAAATAATTTCAAAAAATAATAATATAAAAGTCGTATACGTAAATTCCGAAAGATTTGTTCAATATATGGTTATGGCATTAAAAAATAATAAAATAGATAATTTTAAAAAATATTATAGATCAGTAAATGTATTATTATTAGATGACATACAATTTTTTGCAAATAAAAAAAGATCACAAGAAGAATTTTTTCATACATTTAACTCATTATTAGAAGATAAACAACAAATTATATTAACATCTGATAAACATCCCAAAGCTCTTAAAGGATTAAAAAACAAATTGATATCAAGATTCGAATGTGGATTAACAATGTTCATAAAACCACCAGATTTAAAAACAAGAATAAAAATAATAATTAGAAAAACAAAAAAAAATAACATAATATTATCAGATAAAACAGCGGAATTTATCGCTAAATATATAAAAACAAATGTAAGAGAAATAGAAGGTGCATTAAATAGAATTATAGCTAAATCTAATTTTAAAAAATCAAAAATAACAATTAACTTTGTAAAAAATGTTTTAAAAGATATAATATTTAAAGATAATAAATTAATAACAATAAAAAAAATACAAAAAACAATAGCAAAATATTATAAAATAAAAATAAATGATATGATATCAAAATGTAAAATAAAATCGATAACTATTCCAAGACAAATTGCAATGATTGTAGCTAAAAAATTAACAAATTATAGTTTATCCAAAATTGGAAATTCCTTTGGTGGAAGAGATCATACTACTGTATTATACGCATGTAAAAAAATAAAAAAATTATGCAGAGAAAATTATAGTCTTGAAGAAGATTTAAATAAAATAATAAAAAAACTTTCTTCCTAAAAAATAAAATGAAATTCAACTTAATAAGAGAAGATTTAATAAAAATACTAAAACCAATAATAAGTCCTTTATCAAATAAACCTAAATTACCTATTTTATCAAATATTGCTTTAAAGATAAATAATAATGAATTGTTATTATATAGCAGCAATTTAGAAATTGATATATCTGCTAAAATTAAAATAAAAAAACAATATAAACCAGGGGCAACAACAGTATCTGGTAATAAATTATTCAAAATATGCAAAAATCTACCAAAAAAATCAGAAATAAATTTTAATCTAAAAAATAACAAATTGCTTATTTATTTTAAACAAAGTAAATTTTCCATATCAAATATACCATATGATCAATTCCCTAAAATGCAAAATTGGGAAAAAAATAATACTATATACATAAAAAAAAATATATTAAACAATTTAATAAAAAAAACACAATTTTCAATGGCAAAAGAAGATATAAGATATTATTTAAACGGAATATTTTTAAAAATTCAACAAAAAAAAATATCATCAGTTGCAACTAATGGACACAGATTAGCAATATGTGAAATACAAGTATCAAATGATATAAAAAAACCAAAATCAATAATAATACCATCAAAAAGTATAATAGAATTGAAAAAATTAATAAATTATAAAAAAAAAGAAGAAAAATTAAAAATAGAACTTAATAATAATAATATTAGAATATATACTAATAATTTTATTTTTACTTCTAGATTAATAAAAAACAATTTCCCTGATTATAAAAGTACATTACCAAAATATCCAAACTCAATTATAAAAATAGAGAAAAAAATATTTCAAGATTCATTAAATAGAGTTTCTATTTTATCAAACAATAAAATAAAAGGAGTAAAATTAATAATTGAAAAAAAAATATTAACAATAAAGATAAATAATCAATTAAAAGAAGAAGCTGAAGAAAAAATAGAAATAAATAAACAAAATAATAAAATAGAAATATGTTTTAATATAATTTATCTATTAGAAATAATTAATATACTAAACTGTAAATTGATAAAAATGTTAATAACAGATAATAAATCAGCTGTACAAATACAAAAAAATAAAGAAAAAACATCATCATTGTACATAATTATGCCAATGAAATTATAACTTGTATGCAAAAATAATATTAATAAAAAAAATAAAAAACTATATAGGAACATCAAACATGTCAGAATATTACGATTCTTCAAGCATAAAAATTTTAAAAGGATTAGATGCAGTTAAAAAAAGACCTGGTATGTATATTGGTGATACAGAAGATGGTAGCGGTTTACATCACATGGTATTCGAAGTCATAGATAATGCAATAGATGAATCACTAGCTGGGTATTGTGATAAAATAAAAATAATAATATACAAAGATCAATCAATATCTATTAAAGATAATGGTAGAGGAATACCGACAGATATACATCCTGAAGAAATGATCTCGTCAGCTGAAGTTATTATGACAATATTACATGCAGGAGGTAAATTTAACAATGATAATTATAAAATATCAGGAGGATTACATGGTGTTGGAATATCTGTCGTAAATGCATTATCTGAAAAACTAAAATTAACAATTAATAGAAACGGGAAAATATATAAACAAACCTATACATACGGTAAACCAAAAAAATCATTAAAAATAACTGGAAAAACAAAAAAAAATGGTACAAAAATACATTTTTGGCCTAATAAAAATATTTTTAAAAATATAACAAAATTTAAATATAAAATAATATCAAATCGTTTAAAAGAATTATCTTTTTTAAATACTGGGTTAAAAATACACATATATGATAAAAGAAAAGAAAAAGAAAAAAAATATTATAATTATGGAGATTTAACAGAATTTATAAAATATATAAATAAAAATAAATCTATAATTAACAATAATATTTTTTATTTTTCCACAAATAAAAAGAAAATAAATATAGAAGTAGCAATACAGTGGAATAACAACTTCAAAGAAAATATATATTGTTTTACAAATAATATACCACAAATAAATGGGGGAACACATCTAGCAGGACTTAAATCAGCAATAACTAGAACAATAAATAATTATATAGAAAAAGAAACAAACTATAACAATAAAAAAAATAAAATAACAATTACAGGTAACGATACAAGAGAAGGTTTAGTTGCAATAATATCAATAAAAATGTCAAATCCAAAATTTTCTTCACAAACAAAAGATAAATTGATTTCATCAAATATAAGAACAACAATAGAATCTCAAATAAATGAAAACTTTTCAGAATATTTATTAGAAAATCCAAATGATGCAAAAACAATTATAAATAAAATTATAAAAGCAGCGAAAATACGTGAAGCAGCAAGAAAAACAAGGGAAATAATAAGAAATAAAATATATTTAGAAATATCTAGACTTCCAGGAAAATTAGCAGATTGTCAAGAAAAAAATCCATCATTATCAGAAATTTACTTAGTAGAAGGTGATTCTGCAGGAGGTTCAGCAAAACAAGGAAGGAATAGAAAAAATCAAGCTATTTTACCATTAAAAGGAAAAATTCTCAATGTAGAAAAAGCACATTTTGATAAAATGTTATCTTCACAAGAAATTTCTACTTTAATAACAGCATTAGGTTGTGGAATAGGAAAAGATGAATATAATCCTGATAAATTAAGATATCATCACATAATAATCATGACAGATGCAGATATAGATGGTGCACACATAAGAACTCTGTTATTAACTTTTTTCTATAGACAAATGCCAGAAATTATAAAAAGAGGACATATTTATATTGCTCAACCACCATTATATAAAATAAAAAAAGGTAAAAAAGAAAAATATATTAAAGATAATGAAACAATGGAAAAATATAAAATTAATAATGCAATAAAAAATACAATAATATATACAAATAAAAAATTAAAAATAACAGATAAAAAATTAAAAAAATTAATAATAAAATTCTTAAAAATACAAAAAATAATAAAACAAATGAAATATAATTATCCAGAACCATTATTACAAGAATTAATAAAAAATCCGATATTAGATATTAAAAATGAAAAAAAAATAAAAAATATAATTAATAATTTAATAAAAAAAATTAATAAAAAAAACAATAATTTTTGTATAAAAAATATCAGTAATAATGTAAAACCAAATAAAATAAAATTAAATATTGAAATAAAACATAACGGTATACAAAAAAAATATATTTTTGATAATAATTTCTTTAATAGCAAAGAATATAATAAAATATTATCTTTAGGTAAAAAAATAAATAAATTAGGATTAACAAAAAATAATATAACATTTCAAATTAATAATAAAAAAAAGATTATAACAAATCTAAAAAATGGAATTAAATGGATAATAAAAGAATCAAATAAAGGACTATATATACAAAGATATAAAGGATTAGGGGAAATGAATCCAATACAGTTATGGGAAACAACAATGGATCCAAAAAACAGAAGAATGTTACGTGTAAATATTAATGATATTGAAAATGCTAACAAATTATTTAATACCCTTATGGGAGATGCAGTATCTCCTAGAAGGATTTTTATCGAACAAAACGCATTAAAAGCTATTAATATAGATATATAAATTAATTAAAATTAAATAAAAAAATAAAATAAATTATCTTAAATATTACATTTTACGCTAACTAAAAATCCTGAATTAATAAAAGATCTTTTAGGAATATAATTAATTGAGTTACCGTTCCAATCATGCAAATAAGCACCTGCAGCTAACAAAATAGCATGACCGGCTGCTATATCCCAAATACTAGTAGCATTAAATCTTGGATAATATTGTGCTAAACCTTCAGCTATTAAACAAAATTTCAAAGAAGAACCTGATAAAATTAAATTGTGTTTTCCTAAAATATCTAAATAATCTTTAATTCTATTATCATAATGAGATCTACTAATTATAACAGTAGGTGGATACAAATTAGAAATATTAATCCTTTCTCTATGTCCATAAGCATCTTCCTTCCATGCCTTATTTTCATATGCATAATACATTATATTAATAGCTGGAGCATAAATAACCCCTAAAATAGGTAATCCAAATTCATTTATTAAAGCAACATTAATTGTAAATTCCCCATTTCGATTTAAAAATTCTTTTGTACCATCCATAGGATCAATTAACCAATAATTACGCCAACTTTTACGTTTATCCCATGATAATAAATTTTCTTCTGATAAAAATGGTATATTAGGAGTATATAAACTTAATTTATTAATTATAATATTATTAGATATATAATCAGCAATAGTAATTGGAGTACAATCATATTTATGCTTAATATATAAGCATAAATTACCATGATAAATTTTCATGACAGCATCACCGGCAATTCTAACTATATTACATATTTTATTTAAAATATTCATTAATATACATATAAAATATAAATAATCTAATAATCAGATATCACTTTAATTAACATTTGTATTATTACTTCAGGATTTAATTTTATAGAAACATTATATTCTCCAGATTTACGTATTAAATGATCAAAAATAATCTCATTTCTATATATTTTAATATCCATATTATTAAAATAATTAATTAAATCTGATTTATTAACAGACCCAAATAATTTACCATTCTTAGTAACTCTACGTTTTATTATAATTGGATTCAAAGAAATTATATCTTTAGCACGTTTTTTAGCAAAATCATATTTTTCTTTATATTCCAATTGCATTTGATATTTAATATTTTTATAATGTTTAATATTAGTATCTGTAGCAATAATAGCTTTTCCAAATGGAATTAAAAAGTTACGAGCATAACCAGATTTAACATAAACAACATTACCTAAAATACCTAAACCTAAAACTTTTTCCAATAAAATTATTTTTATCATAACAATAACCACATTATAAACTTAAAATTTTATTTATGATAGTCAGTATAAGGTATTAAAGATAAATAACGAGCAATTTTAATAGCACGTGAAAGTTGTCGCTGATACTTGGAACTAGTTCCTGTAATCCTACTAGGAACTATTTTACCACTTTCAGTAATATAATTTTTCAGCATAGAAATATCTTTATAATCAATTTCCTTTATACCTTGTCTAGTAAAACGACAATACTTACGTTTTCTAAAATAACGAATCATAATTTAATCCTTATAGAATTTTACATAATATTAAAAATGAAAAAATAAAATTTAAACAGTATTAATATTATCAATACCAATATCTATTTTATTTTCATTTACAACTTTCATGATAGGAGAAGGTATTTTATTTATCTTTTTAATTTTAATAATTATATTACGTATAATATTTTCATTAAGACTAAATATTTTCTTTAATTTATTAATACCTATTTCTAATATTTCAATATACATTAAAATATAATGAGATTTATGTAACTTTTTTATAGGATATGCTAATTGAAGCCTTCCCCAATCTTCTAAATAATGGAATATACCTCCCAAATTTATAATATTTCTTTTACAATCATCTATAATCTTAAGTATAAACTCACTTTGATCAGGATGAATCATAAGTACAATCTCATAATATCTCATTATCATTCCTATTAATAAATAAAATTTAAATTATTATTTAAAACAATTTTTAAAAAATCTATTTTAATAATTTCACTTAAACAAACGTTGACGTAAAAGTTCATATAAACAAACACCAACTGACACAGAAACATTTAACGAAGAAATATTACCAAACATAGGAATACTATATAAATTATCACATTGATTACGAATAATACAACGTATACCTCTATCTTCAGAACCAAAAATTAATGCTAATGGTTCATTCATATCTGCATTATATATTATATCTGTAGCATCGGAAGTAATACCAAATATCTTAAAACCAAATCCCTTAATACAATTTATAGTTTCAACTAAATTATCAACACGTATAAAAACTACACCTTCTGCTCCACCACTGGCTACTTTTTTAGCAACTAAATTTAATTTAGCACTTCTATACTTGGGTACTATAACTACATTTACATTTACAGCATTAGCTGTACGAATACAAGAACCTAAATTACGAACATCAGTTAATCCATCTAAAATTAATAATGAACGACATTTTCTCCTACTAAGTAAAAAATATAAATCGCTTTCTTCATATTTGATATCATCTTTAATATAAATCAATATTCCTTGATGTAATAATGTATGATTATTTAACTTTCTATTAATCCAATTAACATCAACAAATTGTATAGAAATATCAAACCTACTTATTTCTTTTATTAATTTTATTAAAGAAAGACTATTACTATTTCTAATAATAAAAGCCATTTTTATTTTATCTGGATGATGTTTAAGATAATTATTTACAGTATGTATACCATATAAAATTTCACCCATAACTTATTTAATTAAATAAAATTTATTAAAACCAAAAAAATGAAAAATAGAATCAAAATCTTTCATTTAAAATTATTATTTCCTCTCTGTTAGGCCCAGTAGATATAAAATCAATAGAAATACCCAGAATATCTTCTAGTCTACGAATATAATTCAAAGCTAGTAGGGGCAAATCATTCAAACATTTTGTACCACACGTACTCTTTTGCCAACCAGGAATAATCTCATAAACAGGTTCTAATTTATCAGGTAACATACCGGATTGTAACATATATGAAGATAAATTAGAAGTACAACGATAATCAATACAAATTTTTATCTCTTTTAATTTATCTAAAACATCTAATTTAGTTATACAAATACCAGATAAAGAATTAGAATAAATAGTTTTTTTAACAGCGACTAAATCTAACCATCCTACACGTCTTTTCCTACCAGTAGTTGATCCATATTCATTGCCGGCATGACATAAATACTCACCTGTTTCATCAAACAGTTCTGTTGGAAACGGGCCAAAACCTACTCTAGTAGTATACGCTTTCATTACTCCTAATACATATTTAATATCTCTTATGCTTATACCAGTACCAGTTATAATACCACCTATAGTAGTATTTGATGAAGTAACATATGGATAAGTACCATAATCTATATCTAATAATACTCCTTGAGCTCCTTCAAAAATTGTAAATAAATTATTCTTAGATACTTTCCTTAAGAGATTAGTTACATCAAGAACCATATCTTTAATAATTTCTGAAATATTAATTAAATTATTTAAAATTAAATCATAACTAACAGATTTTCTTTTATAAAAAAATTTTAGTTGAAAATTATAAATATTTAATATATCTTTTAATTTTAAGCAAAGACCATCCATATCAAATAAATCAATTATACGTAATCCTCGTCTTGCTACTTTATCCTCATAAGCTGGACCAATACCTCTTCCAGTAGTACCTATAGATTTATTACCTAAAAATTCTTCTCTGGCTATATCCATTTCTACATGATATTCTAAAACCAATTGACATAATGGAGATAATATTAATCTATTACGAATATTAATACCTTCTTTTTCCAATAAAAATATTTCTTTTAACAATTCAACAGGGGATAAAACAACACCATTACCTATAATAGGTATAATATTAGAATGTAATATACCAGAAGGAATTAAATGTAAAACAATTCTTTTATCATTATAAATTAAAGTATGACCAGCATTATTACCACCTTGACATCTCACAACATACTTAGCTTTTTTTGATAAAAAATCAACAACTTTACCCTTACCTTCATCACCCCATTGAATACCTAGTACAACAATATTTCTACTCATTTTAATATATAAATTTTAAATACCTATAATTGTCAAAATTAAAATAAAAAAATAAACCAAAAATAAAATTAATTATAACAAATTTAAAATTAATTAACAAAAAATAAATCATTTAAAAACATCTAGTACAGGTGTTTTACCAGCTAATACTGTACCAGAATATTTTTTTATCTTGTAAAAATTTTCTACATTTGAAATAATTACAGGGGTAATAATAGATTTTGCATTTTCTAAAATAAAATTCAAATCTATTTCAATAATAGGATCACCTATATTTACTAATTTACCATTATTTAAAATCCTTTTAAAACCCTTACCTTTTAAATTAACAGTATCAATTCCTAAATGAACAAATAATTCAACACCATCATGAGAAACAATAGAAAAAGCATGATTAGTTCTAAAAATTTTACCTATAATACCATTAACTGGGGAAACAATTACATTATCAATAGGTTTAATTGCTATTCCATCACCAACTATTTTTTTAGAAAAAACCTTATCAGGAACTTTACTAATAGATAATATTGTACCAGATAAAGGAGCAAATATTTGAATAGCAACCCTTGAAATATTTTTATTTCTTAATTTAGAAAAAAACATTATGAAATACCTCGTTATAATAAATAATTAATTATTAAATATTTAAAATATTATTTTTCCTAATGAATTTATTTAATAAATACATTACACCCTCAACTGTTGATTCGGATAAAACATTCTTAACTAATTTTTTTGCTTTAAAAAAATTAGTATTTCTAATAATCTTCTTAACGTTAGCAACAGAAGTGATATTTACACTAAATTTATCTAATCCCATACCCAATAATAAAACAACAGCATTTCTATCAGAAGCTAATTCCCCACAAACACTCGTCCATTTACCTTCAATATGAGAGTAATTAATTATTCTTTTAATTAAATATAAAACAGCTGGAGAAAATGGATTATACAAATGTGATATTGAATCATTACCTCGATCAACTGCTAAAGTATATTGTGTTAAATCATTAGTACCTATACTAAAAAAATCTACTTCTTTAGCTAAATGATTAGAAATTATTGCTGCAGAGGGAGTTTCTATCATAACTCCAATTTTAATATTATTATCAAAAAAATATCCATCATTAAATAATTCAATTTTAATTTTACTTATTTCTTTTTTTAAAAATAAAACTTCTTCTAAAGAAATTATCATAGGAAACATAATATATAACTTACCAAAATAAGAAGCACGTAAAATAGCACGAATTTGAGAATATAGTATATCCTTACGATCCATCATAATACGAATGGCACGCCATCCTAAAAATGGATTTTCTTCTTTAGGGAAATTTAAATAAGATATATACTTATCACCACCTATATCCATGGTTCTTATAACAATCGGCTTATTATTCATACGTTTAGCAATATCTTTATATACTAAAAACTGTTCTTCTTCATCAGGTAAAGAAGATCTATTCATAAATAAAAACTCAGTACGATATAAACCTATAGATTCAGCGCCACTGGAAAAAACATTTTTAACGTCATCTATCTTATTTATATTAACAGATATCTCTACCATATGACCATCTAAAGTTACAGCAGTAAGATCTTTAATCTTTTTTAATTCATTTTTTTCTATAAAAAATTTTCTTCTAAGCAACTTAAATTCATTAATAATATCAGAAGATGGATTTATATAAAATTTATTATTTATACCATCTAAAATTACAATATCTCCAGTTTTAATCTTAGAAGTAATATTACCTAAACCTACTATAGCTGGTAAACCTAATGATCTAGCTATAATTGAAGTATGAGAAGTACTACCACCTAAATCAGTTAATAATCCGATAACAACTTTAATATCAAATTGAGCTATTAAAGATGGAGTTAAATCTTTTGCTATTAAAATAATCTTATCTTTTATTAAACTTAAATCTATAATTTCTAATTCAAGAATATTATGTAATAAACGTTTACTAATATCATGTATATCAATAACACGTTCTTTAAGATAAATATCATTAATATTTTTTAAAGCAATTATTTGATCATTCATCACAGAAAATATAGCAGCATCAGCTGTAAAATTTAATTTTTTAATTAAAGTTATTATTTCCTGTTCTAATTCAATATCCTCTAAAAGAAGAATATGACCTTCAAAAATAATTGCTTTTTTTCTACCAAATAACTTATTAGCTTTTTTTACAATAGATTTAAGTTGAACAATGGATTTATGACGAGCATCAATAAACCTTTTAATTTCTTTATCTACTTCATTAATTGAAATTTTATTATAATTAATAATTATTTTCTCTTCTTTATATAAAAGAGCTTTTCCAAAAGCTAATCCTTGAGATGCCAAAATTCCTGAATTCATAAATATACCTTAATTAACATAGTATAATAGATTTCATAAAAAATATTATATAGGATGATATTAACAAAATAAAAAATGATAAAAATAATATTTATTATATCAATTAAATTACTGTAATTCAGATAATATTTTAGCTAAATGGTCAACAGCCTCTCTTTCATCTTTACCATCAGCACAAATTGTAACAATACTACCATGAGATAAACCAATGGTTTGCAATTTAAAAAGACTTTTAGCATTTACAGATTTACTATTAAATATAACAGTAATATTTGAAACAAATTTTTTCGCCTCCTTAACAAATTTAGCAGCTGGACGAATATGTAAACCATGTATTGCTTTAATCGTCACATTTTGCTGAAACATTTTATTTTCTCCATTGAAGATTAAAATTAATAATAATAAAAAACAAATATAAGTATTCTTAAAAAGATTAAAATTTAAAATTGATGAAATAAAAAAAAAAATTTAACTTATTATAATTAATTTTTTTTAAAACAATATATATTTTACATATATAAAAAAAAAATTAATATAGTTTTATCATATAATAATAAAAATACAAAACTTAATCAAAAATATAAAATATTTAACTAATTAATATTAAGATAAAAAAGAAAATAATGATGTACTTAAATAGCGTTCACCAGATGATGGTAAAATAACAACAATATTTTTATTTAAAAATATTTTTTCTCTTTGTAACTTTAAGGCAGCATAAACAGCAGCACCGGAAGAAATACCAGATAGAATACCTTCATATTTCATTAATCTTTTAGCCATATCCATAGCTGATTCATTAGATACCATTATAACACGATCAATTAAATTCAGATCTAAATTTTCAGGAATAAAACCTGCGCCAATACCTTGAATTTTATGATTACCTATTTTCATATTTTTACCAGTCATAACTTTAGTAATAATAGGAGAATCTAAAGGTTCAACAGCGACAGTAAATAAATCTTTTTTACCTTTAATATTCTTTATATATCTTGTTACTCCAGTTAAAGTACCTCCAGTACCAACACCAGCAACGAAAACATCAATAAGTCCATCAGTATCATTCCATATTTCAGGACCAGTGGTCTTTTCATGTATATCAGGATTAGCAGGATTATTAAACTGTTGAAGAAGTAAATATTTATCAGAATTATTAGCGAACATTTCTTCAGCTTTAGAAACAGCACCTTTCATACCATAAATACCATCAGTTAATATCAAATTAGCACCTAAAGCTTTAAGTAAATTGCGACGCTCAATTGACATTGAATCTGGCATAATTAAAGTCAAATTATATCCTCTAGAAGCAGATACAAAGGCTAAAGCAATTCCAGTATTACCACTTGTAGGTTCAATTAATTCTACATTTTTATTTAAAATACCTTTATTTTCTGCATCCCATATCATATTTGCACCAATACGACATTTAACACTAAAACTAGGATTACGTGATTCAATTTTAACAAAAATATTACCATCACCTATCCTATTCAATCTAACCAAAGGAGTGTTACCTATAGTTAAAGAATTATCCTTAAAAATATTTTTCATAAACTCTCCATTTAAACAAAAATATAAATATTTAAATAAATAAAATAATATTTAAATAAAAGTACAATTAAAACTAATAAATATCAAATAATATAATTAAATAATATCTATAAATATAAAATAAATATTTGATAATAATCATTAAATAAATTAAACTAAAAAAAAATTCAAAAATAAAATTAATGAAAAAAATTATAAAAGAACTAAAAAAAAAAATAAAATATCATGAATATTTATATTATGTACTAAATGAACCAAAAATTAGTGATGAAACATATGATAATATGTTAAAAAAATTATCAAAATTAGAAAAAAAAAACCCTCATCTTATAAAAAAAAATTCACCAACAATAAAAATTACAGGACAAATAAATAAAAAATTTAAAAAAATAACACATAAAATACCTATGCTTTCATTAAAAAATATTTATAAAAAAAAAGATTTCCTTAATTTTAAAAATTATCTAAAAAAAAAATTATCTAAAAAAAAAATAATTAATTTATGTTGTGAATTAAAAATAGATGGATTAGCTGTTAGTATAATATACAAGAATGGAATTTTAAAAAAAGCAGCTACAAGAGGCGATAGTGAAATAGGAGAAGATATAACAAATAATATAAAAACAATAAAAAAAATACCATTAAAAATTACTGCTAATAATATACCAAAATATTTAGAAATAAGAGGGGAAGTATTTATATCAAAAAAAAATTTTGAACTATTAAACAAACAAAAAAAAAAAAAAATATTCTCTAATCCCAGAAATATGGCAGCAGGTTCATTAAGACAATTAAACCCCAAAATAACAGAAAAAAGAAAATTAGAATTTATATGTTATAATGTTAATTTAAAAAAAGAAAAGATAAAAACAAATAGTCACTTTAAAACATTAATAATGGCTAAAAAATGGGGCATACCTATTTGCAAACACACAAAAATATACAACAAAACAAAAGATATATTAAATTATTATTCAAAAAAACTAAAAAAAAAAAATAAATTAAATATAGATGTAGATGGTATTGTTATTAAAATTAACAATAAAAAATATCAAAAAAAACTTGGTGAAACAACAAAATTTCCAAGATGGGCTGTAGCCTATAAATTTCCATCAGATGAAACAGAAACAAAAATAATAAAAATAAAATTTCAAATTGGACGTACAGGAATAATAACACCAATAGCACAATTAATACCTATATTATTATCTGGATCAATAATAAAAAATGTTAATTTATATAATATCAAAGAAATAAAAAGATTAAAAATAAATATCGGAGATTCAATTATATTAAAAAAAGCAGGTAATGTAATTCCTAAAATTGTTAAAGTAATAAAAAAAAATAAAATAAATAAAAAAGAAATAATAAATATCCCCAATAAATGTCCAGGATGTAATAATGATTTAAAAATTAAAAATAATCTATCAATAATAAAATGTACATCAGGATTAAAATGTAAAGCACAACTTAAAGCATATTTAAAATATTTTATATCAAAACAATCTTACAATATTATTGGTTTAGGAAATAAAACTATAGATAAATTAATAGAAAATAAAATCATAAAATCATCAATAGATATTCTTAATTTAAATATAAATATGCTGACAAATATTAATAATATAAAAATAAAAAAAGCAAAACAAATAATAAAATCAATTAATCAAGCTAAAAAAATAAAATTTAGTAATTTTTTATATTCATTAAATATAAATGGATTAGGAAAAACAAATGCAAAAAATATTGCAACAAAATTAAATTCAGTAAAAAGATTCTTAAATGTTAATTTTAAAAAATTAATATCAATTAAAAAAATAGGTAAAAAAACAGCTAAAAACATAATAAAATACATTTATAAAAATAAAAAAATTATTAAAAAACTAAACAAAAAAATCTATATAATATATGAAAATTAAAAAATGGGTCGTGCAGGATTCGAACCTGCGACCAATTGATTAAAAGTCAACTGCTCTACCAACTGAGCTAACGACCCATAGTTTTTAAATTGGGTAATGACGGACTCGAACCGTCGACCCTCTCCATGTAAAAGAGATGCTCTACCAACTGAGCTAATCACCCATATAATATTTAATTAAATTATACTATAATAAAAAAATAAAAAAATAAAAATTTAATATAAAATTATAATACAATTAATAAAATTAAATATTTTAATATTATAAATTTAAAATCATATGAAAATAAAAACTAGATTCGCTCCTAGCCCTACTGGATCATTACACCTTGGAGGGGCAAGAACAGCATTATATTCTTGGTTATTCGCACAAAAACATAATGGATCTTTTATACTTCGTTTTGAGGATACAAATAAAAAAAATTCAAAAAAATATTTTGTAAAAGAAATAATAAAAAATATGAAATGGATGGGACTAAATTGGAATAAAAATATATATTTTCAATCTCAAAGAATAAAAAAATATAATAAAATAATAAAAAAAATGTTAATCAATAAAAAAGCTTATAAATGCTATTGTTCAAAAGAAAGATTAAAAAATCTAAAAAAATATCAATTAAAAAATAAAATAAAACCTCGTTATGATAATTTATGTAGATACAATAAAAAAAAACTAAAAAAAAATAAATATGTAATAAGATTTAAAAATCCTGAATTTGGAGAAGTAGTATTTAAAGATCAAATAAGAGGAAAAATAAAAATTAAAAATAAAGAATTAGATGATTTAATCATACAAAGAAGCAATGGTATACCAACATATAATTTTTGTGTAGCCATAGATGATTGGGATATGAAAATTACTCATGTAATTAGAGGTGAAGAACATATAAGTAATACACCAAAACAAATAAATATTTTACATGCAATAGGAATAAAACCTCCAATATATGCACATCTTCCTATTATACTTAATGAAAATGGTGAAAAGATGTCAAAAAGAAAAAATACTAAAAGTATTTTTGAATATAAAAAAAATGGTTATTTACCAGAAGCATTATTAAATTATTTAATAAGACTAGGATGGTCTCACGGTAATAAAGAAATTTTTAATATCACTGAAATGAAAGAACTATTTAATTTAAAAAAAGTTAATAAATCAGCAAGTTTATTAAATAATAATAAATTAAAATGGTTAAATCAGCACTATTTAAAAAACTTAAATGAAAAAATAATTATAAAAAATTTTAAAAATTATATAAAATTAAATAAAATTAGATTAAATAATTTAGAAATTGAAATTTTAAAAATATTCATACCTAGATGTAAAACTTTTAAAGAAATTATAAAACAATCAAATTATTTATATAAAAATATTAAATTAAAAAAAAACGATTACCTATGTAAAAATTCAATTAAACCATTAAAATATATAAAAAAAGAATTTTCATCAATAAAAATATGGAATGAATCAAATATCCAATTAAAAATAAATAAAATAATAGAAAAATTAAAATTAAATATAATAGATTTAAATATGCCATTAAGAATTTCAATTACTGGACAAACAAAATCTCCAAATTTATCTTTAATTATATCTTTATTAGGAAAACATAAAGCATTAGAAAGAATAGAAAATTCGATAAAATATATAAATAAAAACAAAATTTACTAAAAAATATAAAAACATTAAATATAAAATTATATTTTTAATAAAAAATACATATTTAATTAAACACTAAATAAAATTATCACAACAAATATGTTATGTTATTAATATTATTAAAATATTTAATTCATTTCAAATGAAATAATGATACAAAAAAATAAAAATAAATCAAATAAACTAATAATATTAGGACCAGCATTTATAGCAGCTATTGGTTATATAGATCCAGGAAACTTTGCTACTAATATACAAGCTGGAGCAGCATATGGATACACTCTTTTATGGGTAGTAACATTAGCTAATATAATGGCTATTTTAATACAACTGATGTCTGCAAAATTAGGAATAGCAACAAATAAAAACCTTGCGGAACATATAAGGGATAATTTACCAAAACCAATAGTATGGTTTTATTGGATACAAGCAGAAATAATCGCAATAGCAACAGATTTAGCTGAATTTTTAGGAGCTACAATTGGAATAAAATTAATAACAAATATAAGTTTATCTAATAGTGCAATTATAGTAGGTATATTAACATTCTTAATATTAACAATACAAAAAAAAGGAAAAAAAACCTTAGAAATAATAATAGGAATATTATTACTATTAGTAGCAACTGCATATTTAATAGAATTATTTTATTCAAAACCTAAATTATCATTATTAATAAAAGGATTAATTATCCCCTCACTACCAACTACAAATTCAGTTTTTTTATCTGCAGGTATATTAGGTGCAACAATTATGCCACATGTCATTTATTTACATTCGTCTCTTACACAATACAAAACAAATATAGGAACAAAAAAAGAATTATATGCATCTACTAAAATAGATATAGCTATAGCTATGACAATAGCTAGTTTCATAAATTTAGCTATGCTTACAACATCTTCTGCAGTATTTTATTATCACGGTATTACGAAAATAACAGACTTAAACCAAGCATATCTAACATTAAAACCACTATTAAATCAAGCAGCTGCTACTATTTTTGGATTAAGTTTAATAGCAGCTGGAATATCATCAACGGTAGTAGGAACACTGGCTGGTCAAATAATGATGCAAGGATTTATTAATTTTTATATACCAGTATGGATAAGAAGAATAATAACAATTTTACCATCTTTTATTATAATTTTAATAAAATTAAATCCAACTACTATTTTAGTCATAAGCCAGGTATTACTTAGTTTTGGAATCTCATTAGCATTAATACCATTATTATCCTTTACTGGAAATAAAAAATTAATGGGAGAATTAGTAAACTCAAAATTATTACAAAAAACAGGATGGATTATTGTAACATTTATCATTACTATTAATTTATACTTAATTATAAAAGAAATAATAAACTAAAAATAAAATTTTTATTTAAAAAATAATATACTTTTAATAAATATTAAAAAAATAAAAAAGGAACTAATAATGACTACATGGGTAAAAGGTAAAATAATTAAAATATTACATTGGAATAATAGACTTTTTAGCATAATATTAAATGCACATATTAATAATTTTATAGCAGGACAATTTACAAAATTAGCAATACAAGACAATAAAAAAAAAATAATACAAAGAGCATATTCATATGTTAATTCACCAAATAATAAAAATTTAGAATTCTATATAGTTAAAATAAATAATGGTTATTTAACTACAAAATTACAAACACTAAAGATAAAAGATGAAATTTTAATCAGCAAAAATGCTATAGGAAATTTTACAATAAAAAATATTCCAAGTTGTAAAACTTTATGGATGTTTGCTACAGGAACGGCCATAGGTCCATACCTATCAATTCTACAAACTAAAAAACAATTAACAAAATTTGAAAATATAGTATTAGTACATGCAGTTAGAAAATATGAAGATTTTAATTATATAAAACTAATACAAAATTTACAAAATAAAAATATTAATAAATTACACTATGTCAAAATAACAAGTAGAGAAATAAACAAAAATACAATTAATGGTCATATTCCTACATTAATAAAAAAAGGAATAATTGAAAAATATGTAAATTTAGAAATAAATAAAAACAGTCAAATAATGTTATGTGGTAATCCAGGAATGGTTAAAGATACACAAAAATTTTTAATTGATAAAAAAAAATTAAGAAAAAGATTCAATAATAAAGAAGGAGAAATAACAACAGAATTATATTGGTAATTTAAAAAATAAAAATACATAATAAAGATCTAAAAAAATATTTATTTTATTAGGATAATTAAATGAAAAAAATATTAATTGTAACAAATTGGAAATTAAATGGAACAAAAAAAACAATAAAAAAATTAATAAAAAAATATAAAAAAATAATAAATAAAACTAAAAATATAAAAATAATTATAGCACCTCCATTAATTTATCTAGACTATACTAAAAAAAAAATAAAAAAAATAAATATAGAATTAGCAGCTCAAAATATCGATTTACATTTATCAGGTGCATATACTGGAGAAACATCAATAAAGATGTTAAAAGATATAGGAATAAAATATGTAATTATAGGCCATTCAGAAAGAAAAATATATCACAATGAAAATAATAATATTATTGAGAAAAAATTTAATTTAGTAAATGATAACAGATTAATACCAATTTTATGTATAGGTGAAAATTATACAGAATATAAAAATAATCAAACAAAAAAAATATGTATACAACAGATAAAATCCATATTAAAAAATACTAAAAAAAAATTAATAAAAAAATTAATAATTGCATATGAACCTATATGGTCAATAGGTACAAATAAATATCCAAAACCTAAAGAAATACAAAAAATAAATAAATATATAAAATCATATATATATAAAAAATATAAAGAACTACATAATAAAACTATAATACAATATGGAGGATCTGTTAATATAAATAATTTTTATGAAATAATAAAACAGCCTAATGTCGATGGCACTCTAATAGGAAATGCATCATTAAATGGTAAAAACTTTGTATCTATGATTAAACAAATATTATAAAAAAATAAAATAAAAAAAGGGCTAACACTTAGCGTTAGCCCTTAACAAAATAATTTATTATTAATTTTAAAATTAATAAAAATTACTATATAGCTACAACATTAACAGCTGCTGGTCCTTTCTGACCATCTTGAATTTCAAATTCAACATTTTGACCTTCAGTCAAAGTTTTAAAACCATTACCTTGAATTGCAGAAAAATGTACAAAAACATCTTTACTACCATCAGAAGGAGTAATAAAACCAAAACCTTTAGATTCATTAAACCATTTAACTTGACCTTTAATTTTTGCCATTATATTTTCCTTAAAAATTTTGTTTTCCAAAAAAAAAATAAATCGAAAACAGAGATATTAATGAATAAGGCACTAATTTAAGGTTCGGCAAGGAAAATAAAACAACATCTTTACTCTGAACTTATCTACTAAAATGCCATATATACATAAACAGAACTGCATCTCGTTTTACATAATATTGGATTTTACATATATATTTATTAATCTCAAGAACTTTTTTATAAAAAAGAACATTTTATTAAAAATTGATAAAAATTAAATATAAATAAATTTTAATCAAAATAAACACTATAAAACTAATAGTAACATATAAATTAGAAATATAAAATAAAGATATTAATATTTAGTTAATATTATTAAATATATGAACTGTTCAACAAAGCATTAATACGTTTATCTAAAGAAGGATGAGTCATAAATAAATTTAACCAATGATCTTCTTTTCCGCTCTTAATGAAAAGACATTGAAAAATAGAAGATGACTCAACATTACTAAAATTATAAAAAATTTTAATAGATCTTAATGCTGATATCATTTTATCTACACCTACCAATTTTGCAGAATTAGCATCAGCATAAAATTCACGTCTTCTAGAAAACCACATAACTATAATACTTGCTAAAACTCCAAATAATATCTCTAAAATAAAAGATATAATAGAATATAATAAACTATTATCAATAGTAAATTGATCATTATCCTCTCTATTATTAACAAATAATAAAGAAATGATATAAGAAAAAATACGAGAAAAAAAAATAACAAATGTATTTAAAATACCTTGTAATAAAACCATTGTAACCATATCACCATTATATATATGACTAATTTCATGACCAATTACAGCTTCAATTTCATCTTCAGTTAACTTTTCTAATAAAGCAGTAGATAAAGCTATTAATGAAGAATTACGAAAAGCACCCGTAGCAAAAGCATTAATATCACAAGATTCATAAATAACAATTTGAGGCATATTAATACCTAAAATATTAGATTGATTATAAGTAATTTTAAACAACATATCTTCCAAATTATTTTTGGGATATTTCATTATATAACCATTGATAAAATATAAAGCAATACGTTTAGATAAAAATAATGATATCAATGAACCTAAAAAACCAAAAATACCAGAAAACAAAATTAAAAAATAAAAATTATTAAATGTTATATTAAAAAGACTTAAAAATAAACCAAAAACTAACATAATCATAAAATTAGCAAATATAAATAAAATAATACGCATCATATAATTATACCCTTAACAAAATTAACATTAAAATATAAAAAAATTATATTAGAAAATTTTATAAATAAAAAATATATCCTTAATGCTGATACTCAGAATCGAACTGAAGATGTACTCATACCAAGAGTATGTTTTTCCACTAAACTATATCAGCTAAAATAAATGCAAAAAAATAATTTAGAACATATATAAATTAATATTTTTATTTAAATAAATTAAAAATAATAAAATAAATTTAATATAAAAATATTATTAAAATATATTCTTTTATTTTTAAAATATTAACAAATCTTACTATAATAAATAAATATATTAAATAAAAAAAAATAATATTTTATAATATAAAATCAAATATTTCTAAATACAAATATAAATAAAATAATAAAATAAAAAAATATATAAAAATTTTACTTATATAAAAAACATAGATAAAATATATAAAAATAAATATTTTAGAAAAAAATTAAAAAAATATGTTAATACCAAAAATATTAATACATCCAGACATAAGATTAAGAATAAAAGCATCAAAAATAAATAATTTTAATAATAAAATTAAAAATATTATAAATGATATGCTAAAAATTATGTACCTTAATAAAGGTATAGGATTAGCAGCAACACAAATTAATATACATAAAAAAATTATAGTTATAGATATATCAGAAAATCAAACAAAACCAATAATATTAATTAATCCTCAAATAATAAAAAAAAATGGAACAATATCAATAAAAGAAGGTTGTTTATCAATTCCAAATATAAAAATATCAATAAACAGATATAAATATATAAAGATAAATACAATGAATTATAATGGTGAAACATATGATATAAACGCACATGATTTATTAGCTATATGTATACAACACGAGATAGATCATCTAAATGGAAAATTAATTTTAGATTATAAAAAAAATAAATAAAAAATATTAATTCTTATATTAAATATTAATAATAATATGAAAAAAAAATTAAAAATTCTTTTTTTTGGAACATCAAAATTCGCTTTATATCATTTAAAAACATTAATAAAAAATAAATATAATATAGTTGGAATATTTACTAAACTTGATAAAAAATTTAATAAAAAATATTATTCAAAAATAAAAATCATAAATAAAAAGTATAATATTCCTATTTATAGTCCAAAATCTATAAAAGAATTAAATAATATTAAAAAAATAAATTATCTTAATATTGATCTAATAATAACAGTATCATACGGACTAATTATACCAAAAAAAATATTAAAAATACCTAGAATAAGCTCCATAAATATACATGCATCTTTATTACCTAAATGGAGAGGAGCAGCACCTATACAAAGATCAATACAATATGGAGATAATAAATCTGGTATTTCAATAATACAAATGAACAATAAATTAGATGAAGGTGATATAATATATAAAAAAGAATACAAAATTAAAAAAGAAGACAATAGTGAATCTCTAACTAAAAAACTTATGAAATTAGGTTCCAACAGTATGTTAAAAATTATAAAAAAAATAAAAAATGGAAAAATAACATTTATTAAACAAAATAATTCAAATGCAACATATGCATATAAAATTAAAAAAAAAGAAGCAAAAATAAATTGGAATAAAAGTAGTAAAGAAATAGAAAGAAAAATACGTGCATTTAATCCATGGCCAGTATGTTACTTTAAATTAAATAAAATAAAAATAAAATTATGGCAAGCAAAAATTTTAGAAAAAAAAAACACTCAAAATATTTTTAAAAAAGGACAAATTATCTCTATTGATAAAAATGGAATACAAATAATTTTACATGATGGAATATTAAATTTAGAAATTATACAAATACCTGGAAAAAAAAAAATGAAAATAAAACATTTAATTTTGTCTAATAAAAAATGGTTTAAAATAGGTGATATTTTAAATTAAAAAATATAAAATAATTAAATAATTAATCACAACGATCCATAAATTCAATGAAGGCCATATTAGCATTATCACCACTCCTAAAATTATTTTTTAATATTCTAGTATAACCACCATATCGATCTTTATATCTAGAAGATATTTCCTTAAATAATTTAGTTACGATTTCTTTATTACGTAAATAAGCAAATATAATTCTCCTATTAGCAACAGTATCGATCTTGGCTATAGTTATTAATTTTTCAATAAAACCACGTAATTCTTTAGCCTTAGATAAAGTAGTTTGAATGATTTCATAAATAATTAAAGATCTAGCCATATTACGTAACATAGCATCACGATGGGAAGAATTACGATTTAATTTACGACCGGATTTAAAATGACGCATAATAATTTAACCTAATTTTATAAAATAAAAAAACTAAAAAATAATAACCTATTTACCATTTATATCTACAGGAGGCCAATTTTCTAATCTGATCCCTAAAGATAATCCTTTAGAAAACAATACATCTTTAATCTCAGTTAACGACTTTTTACCAAGATTAGGAGTTTTTAATAACTCAACCTCTGTACGTTGTACTAAATCACCTATATAATGAATAGATTCAGCTTTTAAACAATTTGCAGATCTAACAGTTAATTCTAAATCATCAACAGATCTCATTAATATAGGATCAAATTCAGGTTTTTCTTCTTCAACTTCTGAATAATGCATATCACGTAAATAAATAAAATACTCTAATTGATCAGATAATATAGTAGCAGCTCTTCTAATAGCTTCATCAGGTTCAATAGTTCCATTAGTTTCTAATTCTATTATCAATCTATCCAAATCAGTACGTTGTTCAACACGAGCTGCTTCAACATTATAACTAATTCTATCAACAGGGCTATAACAAGCATCAATTAATAATTTACCAATAGAAAAATTTTCACCTTCAATAGATATTCTAGAAGAAACTGGAACATAACCCCTTCCTCGCTGTACTTTAATTTTCATATTAATAGAAGAAGATTCATCTGTTAAATTACAAATGACATGATTTTTATTAACTATCTCTATAGTATTATCATGTTTAATATCTACTGCTAAAACAGTACCTATACCAACTTTATTTACAGTTAAATAAGCATTATCTTTTTCATGAATTTTAATAGCTAATCCCTTTAAATTTAATAAAATCTCTAAAATATCTTCACGAATACCTTTTTTATTACTATATTCATGTAAGATACCATCTATTTCAACCTCAGTAACAGCACAACCAGGCATGGAAGATAATAATATCCTCCTTAAAGCATTACCTAATGTATGACCAAACCCACGTTCTAAAGGTTCTAAAACAACCTTTGCATGAGTAGTACTTATATGTTCAATATTAACAATACGAGGTTTTAGAAAAGACATAACAGCACCATTCTGCATTACAATCCCCTAAAATATTTTATTTAGAATAAAATTCAACAATCATATGTTCATTAATATCAGAATATAAATCATCACGTTTTGGGATACGTTTAACAATACCTTCCATATTATTTTTATTTACTTTTAACCAATTAGGCAACTCACGTTGTTCAGAAAATTCTATAGAAGCTTTTATACGTAATTGTTTTTTAGATTTATCACAAATAATAATTTTATCATTTATTAAAACATTATATGATGGAATATTAACTATACAATTATTTACTATAATAGATTTATGACAAACCAATTGTCTAGCTTCAGCTCTAGTACAACCAAACCCCATTCGATAAACAATATTATCTAATCTTCTTTCTAAGAAGCGTAATATATTTTCACCAGTATTACCTTTTAAACGTAATGATTTTTTATAATAATTACGAAATTGTTTTTCTAAAACACCATATATACGTTTTAATTTCTGCTTTTCTCGTAATTGAATGCCATAATCAGATAAACGAGTTTTTTTAATTCCATGTTCTCCAGGTAATTGATTAATTTTACATTTACTATCAATAGTTTTTAATCCAGATTTAAGAAATAAATCAATACCTTCCCTACGACTTATCCTCAACTTAGGACCTAAATATTTAGCCATATATATTACCTTTATCTTTAACCTAACTTATAATTAAATTATACTCGTCTTCTCTTTGGAGAACGACAACCATTATGAGGTATAGGAGTAACATCAGTTATATTTGTAATATTAAATCCAGCAGAATTTAAAGCTCTAATTGTAGATTCTCTTCCAGGGCCAGGTCCTTTAACCATAATCTCTAAATTCTTAACTCCATAATCTTTTACAAATTCAGCACATTTTTCCGCAGCAACCTGTGCAGCAAAAGGAGTTGATTTACGTGAACCCCGAAAACCAGAACCACCAGCTGTAGCCCAACCCAATGTATTACCATGTCTATCAGTGATAGTAACTACAGTATTATTAAAAGAAGCATGGATATGAGCTATACCATCAGTTATTTGTTTTTTTATTTTTTTATGAATCTTAATTCTTGATTTTACCATTATTTAATTCCTAAATTATTTTTTCTTAATTAATTTACGAGGGCCTTTACAAGTACGAGCGTTTGTTCTAGTCCTCTGACCATGTACAGGTAAATTATGTCGATGACGTAATCCACGATAACAACCTAAATCAATTAAACGTTTAATATTTAAATTTACTTCACGACGTAAATCACCTTCAACCAAGTATCTAGAAACTTCTTTCCTCAAAGATTCCATTTGATTATTAGATAAATTAAATATCTTAGTATCACTTAAAATTCCAATTTTTGTACATATTTTCTTAGATCTAGATTTTCCTATTCCATAAATCATTTCTAAACCAACAATTACAGATTTATTATCTGGTATATTAATACCCACTATACGAACCACTAAACACCTCATTGTAAAATATACATTTTATAATCATAAATTATTGAAAAAATTAATAAAAAAAATCAACCTTGTCTTTGTTTATGTTTCGGATGTAATTTACAGTACACACGAACAACACCATGACGACGAATAATTCTACAATTTTTACAAAATTTTTTAACTGAAGTACGAACCTTCATTTCAAAACCCTAATATATAATTCAAAATACTATGATATTCAATTATTATAATGCCTTAAATTAGCTTTTTTTAAAGCAGATTCATACTGAGTAGACATTAACATAGTTTGAATTTGAGATATAAATTCTATTATAACAACAACAACAATTAATAAAGATGTACCACCAAAATAAAATGGCACATTCATAATAAAACGCATAAAATCAGGAATAAGACAAATAAAAGTAATATAAAATGAACCAAATAAAGTTAATCTAACCATAATTTTATTAATATACTTAGCAGTTTGTTCTCCAGGTCTAATACCAGGTATAAAAGCACCGGATTTTTTTAAAGTATCAGAAGTATCACGCGGATTAAATATCAATGAAGTATAAAAAAAACAAAAAAATATTATAGAAATAACATATAAAAAAATATAAATAGGTTTACCAGGTTGTAAAAGATAAGATAAAGATATTAACCAATGTAAATGAGCTATTTCACCAAACCAAGAAATTAAAGTAACTGGAAAAATTATAACACTAGATGCAAAAATAGCAGGTATTACGCCTGACATATTTATTTTTAAAGGTAAATGAGTACTTTGTGATACATACATACGTCGACCTTGCTGTCTCTTAGCATAATGAACTAAAATACGACGTTGCCCATGTTCAATAAAAATAACAAAATATGTAATAAAAAATATTAATAATAATATTAAAAGAAAAGAAATAATACTAATACCACCCTGCCTAAACTGTTCTATAGTATTTTTAATAGATAATGGTAATCCAGAAACAATTCCTGTAAAAATTATAATAGAAATACCATTTCCTATTCCTTTTTCACTTATCATTTCTCCTAACCACATAAGAAAAATAGTACCTGTTACTAAACTAGTTACAGATACAAAATAAAAAATAAAATTAGTATTAATAATTAATTTTTGCATACTAGGAATACTAGATATACCTACAATAACACCAATTGATTGAAATATAGACAATATAAAAGTAGTATAACGAATATACTGATTTATTTTACATCTACCTAATTCACCTTCTTTTTTTAAATCTGATAAATATGGTAAAATGATAGATAATAATTGAATAATAATAGATGCTGATATGTACGGCATTATACCTAATGCAAATATAGAAGCTCTACTTAATGCACCACCAGAAAACATATTAAACATATCAATAATTGTACCAGATTGCTTTTCTAAAAGCTTACTTATAACAGATGCATCAATACCAGGAATTGGTATAAAAGAACCAATACGAAAAACAATCAAAGAAATAATAACAAATAATAATTTACTCTTTAACTCATAAAAAGAACTCTTAACACCTTTAGTATTAGATGATAATTTTTTAATCATTAGAAACTAATCCATTAAAATAAAAATAAATTAAAATTTAACTTTACCGCCTATTAATTCAATAGCTTTTTTAGCACCTTTAGTTACAGGTAAAGAATTCAATACAACAGCAGATAAAATTTTTCCTGATAATATAATTTTAACATACTTTGTATTACAAGAAACTATATTATCTCTTTTTAAAACTCTAAGATCTATAAAACTAGTTTTTACTTTATTTAACTCTGATAATCTAACTTCCACTCTATATAAAGATTTACGAGATCGGAACCCAAATTTTGGTAATCTTCGATAAAAAGGAGTCTGACCACCCTCAAAACCTCTACGTATTTTACCACCACTACGAGATTTTTGACCTTTATGCCCCCTACCACATGTCTTACCCCAACCAGATCCAATCCCTCTACCTACTCTCTTTATTGAATTATTAACACCATGATAAACATGAAAATTATTTAAATACATTATAAATCTACCTTAAAATTTCAACCAAATATGAAATTTTTTTAATCATACCTAAAATTGATAAATTATTAACACGTTTTACAATATGACCTATACCTCTTAAACCTAAACCTAAAATAATTAGTTTATGTTTTTTTATAACACCAATTAAACTACGTTTTTGTAATATTGTTATTTTATTTGACATATAATTTTTTTTCCTAATCAAATCAATAAATCGTCTATCATTTTACCTCTTTTAGCAGCAATGATAGAAGGATATTTCATACTCATTAATGCATTAATAGTAGCTCTTACCATATTTATTGGATTAGTAGAACCATAAGCTTTTGCTAATACATTATGAACACCAGCAACTTCTAAAACCGACCTCATAGCCCCACCAGCTATAATACCTGTTCCTTTAGAAGCAGGTTTCATAAACACATGAGAGCCAGTATGTACTCCTTTTATTTCATGTTGTAAAGTATAATCTTTTAATATAATTGTTATCATATTCTTACGTGCTTTATCCATAGATTTTTGAATAGCTAACGGTACTTCACGTGCTTTACCATAACCAAAACCAACTTTACCATTACCATTTCCAATTACAGTTAATGCAGTAAATGAAAATACACGACCACCCTTAACTGTTTTAGATACTCTATTAACTGCTATTAATTTTTCCTGTAATTCTGTTAATTGTCTATCAATTTGTGACATAAAACATCCTCATCTTAAAACTTAAGACCAAATTCTCTTGCAGCATCAGCCAAAGCTTTAATACGACCATGATATTTAAATCCAGAACGATCAAAAGATACTTTAATTATACCCTTATTTAAAGAACGCTCTGCAATTTTTCTTCCAACTATAATTGCTGCACTTATGTTACCACTATATTTAATTAATTTAAATATCTCATTTTCAACAGTAGATGCTGATGCTAAAACATTACAATTATCAGAAGAAATAATCTGAGCATAAATATGACGATAACTTCTATGAATAACTAAACGAAAAACGTTACCTTTTTTAAATTTATGTCGTATTCTACTGGCTCTTATTAATCTAGATTTTTTTTTATTCATAAAATTTCTACTTACTTTTTTTGGCTTCTTTCATTAATATAGTTTCATTAAAATACCTAATACCCTTACCTTTATATACTTCGGGCTTCTTATAAGAACGAATAATAGCAGAAACCTGACCAATTAATTGTTTATCTATACTTTTTAAAAGTATATCAGTAGAAGATGGACATTCAATAGATATATTCTGTGGAACCAAATATTTTATAGGATGAGAATATCCCAAAAACATATTAAGATAATTATTTTCCAAATATGCTTTATACCCAACACCTACTAATTGTAATCTCCTAATAAATCCTTTAGTTAAACCAATAACCATAGAATTTACTATTGATCTAACAGTACCAGCACAAGCCCAAGCATGTTTGCTATTTACTTTAGGAGAAAAACTAAAAATATTATTTAAAAAATTAACATTAACAAATTTATTAATTTTAAATAATAACTTACCTTTATCACCTTCTATAATCAAAAAAAAATCACTTAAAGTAACTTTAAGAATATCTGGTACAATTACAACAGCTTTTGCAATACGAGACATCTAAACCTCACCTCATCAAGCAATATAACATATTATTTCACCTCCAATTCTTCTTTTACGAGCATCTTTATCGGTCATAATACCTTGAGACGTAGATACTATAGCAATACCTAGACCAGAAAGAACTTTAGGCAATTGATTACTAGGTTTATACACACGTAAACCTGGTGAACTAACACGTTTAATATATTCAATAACAGATTTATTATTAAAATATTTAAGAAAAATTTTAATAAAATAACCGTTTGGTTCAAAATCTATTATATATCCTTCATTCTTTAAAACTAAAAGAATATTCCTTTTAATATTTGAATTAGGAACAAATATTAAAGTTTTATTTGATTTTTGACCATTATTAATAGAAACTAACATATCTGAAATAGGATCATGTAAACTCATAATTAATATTAACCCTTATAAAACTCTACCAACTAGCTTTTTTTAAACCTGGAATATCACCTCTCATAGCAGATTCTCTAACTTTCATACGACTTAAACCAAATTTTCTTAAATAAGCATGAGGTCTACCAGTTTGATTGCAACGATTACGTATTCTAGATTTACTAGAATCACGAGGTAACATCTGTAATTTTAACATTGCATTCCATTTTTCTTCTTGTGAAGAGTATATATTAGATACAATATATTTTAATTTATTTCGCTTCCTAAAAAATTTATTTACTAATTTAATTCTTTTTTTTTCTCGTGCTATCATTGATTGCTTTGCCATAAAATAATCCTTATTTTCTAAAAGGAAAATTAAATAATTCTAATAAAAAACGTGCTTCATTATCTTGATTAGCAGTAGTAATTATATTTATGTCCAAACCTCTAATTTCATCTATTTTATCATAATCAATTTCAGGAAATATAATTTGTTCATGTATACCTATATTATAATTACCTCTACCATCAAAAGATTTAATAGAAAAACCTCTAAAATCACGAATACGAGGTATAGATATAGATATTAATTTATATAAAAAATCCCACATTTTTTTACGTCTTAAAGTAACTTTACAACCAATAGGCAAACCCTGACGAATCTTGAATTGTGCAATAGATTTTTTCGCTTTTATGACAAGAGGTTTTTGACCTGTAATATCAGTTAAATTTTTAATTGCATTAATGATTATCTTTTTATTAGATACAGCTTCTCCTACACCCATATTTAATACAATTTTTTTAATTATAGGTACTTGCATAACAGAAGTATATTTAAATTTCTTCATTAATATCAAAATTGCATCTGTACGAAAAAATTTATATAAATTACACATCTCTTTTAAAAATTAAAATTACTTAATAATTTCCCCTGTAGATTTCAAAAAACGATATTTTTTACCATTAATAAACTTAAATCCTATTCGATCAGAACGATTATGTTTAAAACTAAAATAAGCTACATTAGATATTGATATAGGTGATTCTTTTTCTACTATCCCAGAAACAGAATTATTTAATTTAGAATTAGATTTCTGATGTTTTTTAACAATATTAATTCCTTCAACTATAACTTTTTTAGAAGAATAAATACTCTTAACTTTTCCTTTTTTACCTTTATCTTTACCAACTGTAACAATAACAACATCATTACATTTTATCTTTAATGACATTATAAAAATAATCCTTATTAATAAACATCAGGAGCCAATGAAACAATCTTCATAAATTTATCATTACGTAACTCACGAGTAACTGGACCAAAAATCCTAGTACCTATAAGTTGATCACTATTATTTAGTACAACACAAGCATTACTATCAAATCTAATCAACGAACCATCATATCTACGTATTCCTTTTTTCGTACGCACAATAACAGCTTTAAGTACCTCTCCTTTTTTTACTTTAGAATTAGAAGATATTTCCTTAACACTAATTTTTATTATATCTCCTATATTAGCATAGCGACGATGTGTTCCACCAAATACCTTTATACATAATACTAAACGAGCACCAGAATTATCAGCTACATTTAATAAACTTTGTTCCTGAATCATAAAAAATCCAAAAAATAGTATAGTAAATAACTATAACATAGAATTAAAAAAAAAAACATAATAAATATATATTATTTAATATTAAACTTTTTTAAATAAACACCAAGATTTAGTTTTCGATATAGGCTTACATTCATAAATATTAACTATATCACCAACCATACATTCATTATTTTCATCATGTACATGTAATTTTGTAGTTCTTTTTAAAAATTTACCATATAAAGGATGTTTTACTAATCTTTCTACACAAACAACAATTGATTTATTCATTTTATTACTAATTACTTTACATCTTAATAATTTAATTTTACGTTTCATATTAAAAAATTATCCTTTATTAATAATAGTCTTTACACGAGCTATATTACGACGATTCTCTTTTAATAAATGTGTTTTATTTAATTTTCCAGAATAAACTTGCATACGTAAATTAAATTGTTTTTTGTATAAACTTAATAATTCATAATTCAATTTGTTAATATTTTTATTATATAATACAGGTGACTTCATTAGAATATCCTTTTTTAATAAAAATAACTTTAACAGGCAATTTAGAGGATGCTGATCTAAAAGCACTATGAGCTAAATCTTCACTAACATCAGCTATTTCATATAAAATTTTACCTGGTTGTACATAACAACCCCAATATTCAACATTACCTTTTCCTTTTCCCATTCGTACCTCTAAAGGTTTTTTAGTAAATGGTCTATCAGGAAATATACAAATCCATATTCTACCCTGACGTTTCACAGATCTACTAATTACACGTCTAGTAGCTTCAATTTGTCTTGAAGTTATACAACCACTAGTCACAGCTTTTATAGCAAAATTACCAAAATTAATTATACTATTTATTTTAAAACCTTTATTACGTCCTCTTTGCATTTTTCTATATTTTGTACGTTTAGGTTGTAACATTTTTATTTTCCATATTACTTAAGATCTGTACGAATATTATTTTTAGGCCTAACAAATGATTTATTACGTATTTCAGATGAATTCACAGAATTAAAAATTTCTCCTTTAAAAATCCAAACTTTTATACCAATAATACCATATGTCGTAAGAGCTTCTGTAAAACTATAATCAATATCAGCACGTAAAGTATGTAAAGGAACACGTCCTTCTTTATGCCATTCAGTACGTGCAATTTCCACACCTCCTAAACGACCACTTACCTCTATTTTAATCCCATAAGCACCTAATCGCATAGCATTTTGAACTGAACGTTTTATTACTCTACGAAACATAGCACGACGTTCTAATTGTACACTAATATTATCTGCAACTAATTTAGCATCTAACTCAGGTTTTCTAACCTCAGATATATTTACTTGTGTAGGAACACCTGTAATTTTAGAAATCATACTACGTAATTTATTAACATCCTCACCTTTCTTACCTATAATTATACCCGGTCTAGCAGTATAAATAGTAACACGAATATTTTTTGCTAATCTTTCAATAACTATACGAGAAACATATGCTTTTACTAATTCTTTCTTCAAAAATTGACGAACTTTAAAATCATTATTTAAATTAATTGAAAATTCCTTGGTATTAGCAAACCAAGTAGAATTCCATTCTTTTATTATACCTAATCGCATACCATTAGGATGAACTTTTTGACCCATTTTTTATCCTTATAATTTTATATATTTAATAATCAGAAACAATAATAGTAATATGACTAGTACGTTTTAAAATTTTATCCGCTCTACCTCTTGCACGAGGCATTGTACGTTTAATTCTTGATCCTTCATCAACAAAAGATCTATAAATAAATAATTTACTAATATCAATGCTATTAATAACTCTAGCATTGGAACAAGCACTAATTAATATTTTTTTTATAATACGTGAAGCTTTATTATTAGTAAAAAATAAAATATCTAATGCTTTAATAACCTTTTTACCACGTATTAGATCAATTACTAATCTTGCCTTTTGAGCTGATATTTTAACATAACGATGTTTAGCTATTGCTTCCATTTATTTATAATCCAATTAAACCTTACTTTTGTTAATATTTTTTTCCAATATATGTCCACGATAAGTACGTGTAGGAGAAAATTCACCTAATTTATGACCCACCATTTCATCAGTAATATATATGGGTATGTGATAACGTCCATTATGTACAGAGATAGTTAACCCAATCATATTGGGTAATATAATAGACCTTCTTGACCAAGTTTTTAAAAGTTTTTTATCTTTATCTCTAACAGCATTTTTCACTTTTTTTAATAAATGATAATCTATAAAAGGACCTTTTCTAATAGAACGAGGCATTAATATATCTCCTTATTTTACACGTCCACGAATAATGTACTTATCAGTTCTTTTATTATGTCTGGTTTTTTTTCCTTTAGTTTGCAAACCCCATGGTGAAACAGGATGTTTACCAAAATTACGACCTTCACCACCTCCATGAGGATGATCAATAGGATTCATAGCCGTACCTCTAACAGTAGGTCTAATACCTTTAAGTCTAGAAACACCAGCCTTACCAAAAAAACAAAGCATATGTTCAGAATTACCTACTTCTCCAAGTGTAGCATAACAATTAATAAAAAATTTACGAATTTCACTAGATCGTAATCTTACAGTGACATACTTATTATCTCTTGAAATTAATTGTGCACTACTACCAGCTGACCTAACATATTGACCACCTTTTCCAGGCCTTGATTCAATATTATGAATATTACTTCCTATAGGAATATTATTTAATGGTAAAGAATTACCTATTTGTATAGGAACCCTTAATCCTGATAAAATTTTATCACCTATTTGTAAACCCTTAGGTGCTAAAATATAACGACGTTCACCATCACTATATAAAATCAATGCTATTATAGAAGATCTATTCGGATCATATTCAAATCTTACAACCTTTCCTAAAATATTAAATTTATTCCTTTTAAAATCTATTTTACGATATAATCTTTTATGACCACCACCTATATGACGTACAGTAATTCTACCTAAATTATTACGACCACCTGTTTTAGTTTTTTTAAATAATAATTTATAATATGGCCTACCTTTATATAAATTAAAATTGACAATCTTAACAGCATGACGTTTACCTGGAGTTATTGGCTTATATTTTATAACTGTCATTATTTATCCAAAATATATGTTTACTTATTTATATTTATAAAATCTAACTTTTGTCCTTTTTTTAAAGTAACATAAGCTTTTTTATAACCATTTCGTTTACCTATATATTTACCATGTCTTTTTTTTTTACCTTTTAAAATAAGTGTGTATACACTTTTTACTTTAATATCAAAAATTTTTTCTAAAGCATATTTTATCTCTAATTTATTAGCATTTTTCAAAACCTTAAAAATAAAAATATTATTTTTTTCCAACATAAAAGAGGACTTTTCAGATATATGTTGAGATATTATAATTTTTAAAGATCTAACAATATAATTCATAATAAATATTCCTCAATTTTTTTTAACGAATCAATTGTCAAAATAATATTTTTAAAAAAAATAAGATTAACAGGATTTATATTTCTTGTGGTACATACACTTACCATGTGAAGATTACGAGAAGCTAAAAACAAATTTTTATCATAATTAGAAAGTATTATCAATACTGATTTAATTAACATATCTTTTAACTTTTTAACTAATAAAAAAGTCTTACAACTATTAATACTAAAATCTTTTAGTAAAACTAAACGATTTTGATAAAATAATTTAGAAAAAATACTACGTAAAGCTTCCTTATACATTTTTTTATTTATTTTTTTTACGTATTTTTTAGGCTTAGATGCGAAAGTAACACCACCAGACCTCCATATAGGACTTTTTACAGATCCAGCACGAGCACGACCAGTACCTTTTTGACGCCATGGTTTTTTATTTGAACCTTTAACTTCAGCTCTAGATTTTTGTGATTTACTACCCTGACGATGCATAGCTTGAAAGGAAACAATAACTTGATGTATCAAATTTTCTTTGAAGGGTTTATTAAATATATTTTTAGATAATACAACAGATTCAAGACTATCTTTTGTTAATAATTCCATTTTTACTATATCCTTTTATCGATGGTTTAACAATTAAATTTCCTCCATTTTTACCTGGTAATATTCCATTAATCAAAAGCAAATCATTCTTAGAATCAATGCTAAATATTTTTAAATTTTGAATTGTAACACGTTCATTACCTAATCTACCAGACATTTTTTTACCCTTAAATACTCTACCAGGAGTTTGATTTTGGCCAATAGATCCAGGCGCACGATGAGATAATGAATTACCGTGAGTAGCATCTTGAGTTTTAAAATTCCATCTCTTTACAGTTCCAGAAAACCCTTTTCCCTTAGATATTCCAATAACATCAACTATCTTTAAATTTAAAAATAAATCTAAATTAATAACTTGACCTAAATAATAATTATTAATGTTAGAGACACGAAATTCAAATAATCCAATACCAACATTGACATTAGATTTAGCATAATGACCTATTTCAGATCTTAAAATACGATTATTTTTTTTCTTACCATAAGATACCTGTACTGCATCATAACCATCTATATGAATATTTTTAATTTGAACTATACGATTATTCTCGATCTTTAAAATTGATACAGGAATAAACAAATTATTCATAGCAAAAATTCTAGTAATACCTATTTTTTTACAAATCAAGCCTAACATTTATTTTTAAAATCCTTAAAATATAAAATTTAATTATCCTAAACTAATTTGCACATCTACACCTGCAGCTAAATCTAATTTCATAAGAGCATCTACAGTCTTTTCAGTGGGTTTAACAATATCTACTAACCGTTTATGTGTACATATCTCATATTGATCTCGTGCATCTTTATTAACATGAGGGGATACTAATATAGTAAATCTTTCTTTACGCGTAGGTAAAGGTATAGGTCCTTTTACCTGAGCACCTGTACGTTTAGCAGTTTCCACTATCTCTATAGTGGATTGATCAATCAAGCGATGATCAAAAGCTTTTAAACGAATACGTATCCTTTGCTTTTGCATAGATACAAAACTCCAATAATATTTTATGAAACAAAATAACCTAAAGAAAATTATTAGTCAAGAAAAACATCATATGAACAAAAATAATTTATTTAACATATAAAAATAAAAATACATAAAAAAATTATTTTATTTAAGAAATAATCTTAGAAACAATACCAGCACCAACTGTACGACCTCCTTCACGAATAGCAAAACGTAAACCACTGGACATAGCAATAGGATGAATTAATGTAACAAACATTTTAGTATTATCTCCGGGCATAATCATTTCTACTCCTGATGGTAATTCAATAGAACCAGTAACATCTGTAGTACGAAAATAAAACTGTGGACGATAACCATTAAAAAAAGGAGTATGTCTTCCACCTTCTTCTTTAGATAAAACATACATCTCTGATTCAAATTTCATATATGGCTTAATACTATTAGGTTTAGATAACACCTGACCACGCTCGATATCATCACGTTTTGTACCTCTTAATAAAATACCAACATTTTCTCCAGCTCTAGCTTCATCCAATAACTTACGAAACATTTCAACACCAGTACAAATAGTTTTAACTGTTGGTTTAATTCCAACTATTTCTATTTCTTCACCAACACTAACAACCCCTTGTTCTACTCTACCAGTAACAACTGTGCCACGTCCAGATATAGAAAATACATCTTCTATTGGTAATAAAAAGGGCTGATCTATTAATCTCTTGGGTTCAGGAATATATGAATCTAAACAATCAGCTAAATCTAAAATTTTACTTTCCCAAACAAAATCACCATTTAAAGCCTTAATTGCTGATCCTCTAATAATAGGTGTCGTATCACCAGGAAAATTATATTTAGATAATAAATCTCTCACTTCCATCTCAACTAATTCTAATAATTCATCATCATCAACCATATCACATTTATTTAAAAAAACTACGATATAAGGTACACCAACTTGTCTTCCTAAAAGGATATGTTCACGCGTTTGCGGCATAGGACCATCAATCGCGGAAACAACTAATATTGCTCCATCCATTTGAGCTGCTCCAGTAACCATATTTTTAATATAATCAGCATGACCAGGGCAATCTACATGTGCATAATGCCTAATAGATGTATCATATTCAACATGAGAAGTATTAATAGTAATACCACGAGCTTTCTCTTCAGGAGCATTGTCTATCTGTTCAAATGCCCTAGCTGTACCACCATACTTTTTAGATAAAACAGTAGTTATTGCTGCTGTAAGAGTTGTTTTTCCATGATCAACATGACCAATTGTACCTACATTTAAATGAGGTTTTAAACGCTTAAATTTTTCTTTAGACACAATAAAATTCCTTAATGTATTTATTTAAAATGTAAAAAATTTTAAAAATCTATTATTTAAAATGCATTTCTATTATATTTTTAGATACATAATCAGGTGCTTCAACATACTTTAAAAATTCCATACTATAAAAAGCTCTACCTTGTGTATTGGAACGTAAATCAGTAGCATAACCAAACATTTCAGACAAGGGTACTTCAGCATTAATAACTTTACCATTTATTATATCAATCATATTACCAATAATACCCCTTCTACGATTCAAATCACCAATAACATCTCCCATATATTCATTAGGAGTTTCTATTTCAACATTCATTATAGGTTCTAATATTATAGGATTGGCACGCTTAAAAGCTTCTTTAAATGCAATAGATGCAGCTAACTTAAAAGCATATTCAGAGGAATCAACATTATGATAAGATCCAAAATGTAACCGTACCTCAACATTAACTACAGGGTATCCAGCTAATGGACCAGCTTTTAACTGTTCTCGAATACTTTTATCTATAGAAGAAATATATTCACTGGGAATAATACCACCTTTAATATCATTTGTAAACTTATAACTTATATTAAAAGATCTTAATGGTATTAAATCTATTACAACATGACCATACTGACCTCTACCACCTGATTGTCTAATATATTTTCCTTCTATATTTTTCACAAGAGAACAAATTGTTTCACGATAAGCAACACGAGGTTTACCAACATCAACATCAATAAAATATTCCCTTTTCATTCTATCTATTAGAATCTCTAAATGTAATTCACCCATTCCAGAAATAATGGTCTGATTAGATTCTTTATCAATATTTACTCTAAATGATGGATCTTCTTTAGATAAACGACTTAAAACTAATCCCATTTTTTCTTGATCAGATTTAGTTTTAGGTTCAATGGCAATAGAAATAACGGGGTCAGGAAATTCCATACGTTCTAAAATAATTGGTTCTTCTACAGAACATAAAGTATCACCAGTAATAACATCCTTTAACCCTATAGCAGCAGCTATATCTCCAGCTCTAACCTCTTTTATTTCTTCACGTTTATTAGCATGCATTTGAACTATACGACCTAATCTTTCTTTTTTAGATTTTCTGGGATTATAAATAATATCACCAGCTCTAACAACACCAGAATATACTCTAAAAAAAGTCAAATTTCCAACAAAAGGATCATTGGCAATTTTAAAAGCCAAAGCCGAAAATTTTTCTTTATCACTAGTACTACGATTAATTACTGTATCATTATTAATATGAGTAATACCCTTGATAGAAGGAACATCTAATGGTGATGGTAAATAATCAATTATAGCATCAAGTAAAGACTGAACTCCTTTATTTTTAAAAGAAGATCCACACGTTAATAAAACCACTTCATTATCTAATACTTTTTTTCTTAAAGCGAATTGTATTTCATATTCTGATAATATCTCATTATTAAAATATTTATTTATCAAATGATCGTCAGATTCAACAGCTATTTCAATTAATTTTTGTCTCCACACATTAGAAATATCTAACATTTCAAAAGGAATATCATTATAAATAAAAGTTAAACCTTGATCAACATCATTCCAATAAATAGCTTTCATTTTTACAAGATCAATTATCCCAATAAATTTTTCTTCATTACCAATAGCTAATTGTATAGGAATAACATTAGCTCCTAATTTACATTTAATTTGATCAACAACCTTAAAAAAATCAGCACCTAATCTATCCATCTTATTTATAAATGCAATTCTAGGAACCTTATATTTATTTGCTTGACGCCAGACAGTTTCAGATTGAGGTTGAACACCTCCAACAGCACAATATAACATTACAACACCATCTAATACTCGCATGGACCGTTCTACCTCAACGGTAAAATCAACATGACCAGGTGTATCAATTATATTAATACGATGAGATTTAAATTGATTTTTCATACCAGACCAAAATGCTGTAGTTGCAGCAGAAGTTATAGTAATTCCACGTTCCTGTTCTTGTTCCATCCAATCCATTGTAGCAGCACCATCATGAACTTCGCCAATTTTATGATTAACTCCAGTATAAAACAAAATTCTTTCGGTTGTAGTAGTTTTACCAGCATCTATATGAGCGCTGATACCAATATTTCGATATTGTGATATAGATACAGAACGAGACATTTTAAACACCTAAATATATATAAAATCACCAACGATAATGTGCAAAAGCTTTATTAGCTTCAGCCATTCTATGAATTTCTTCCTTTTTCTTAATTGAATTACCTTTATTTTCATAAGCATCACATAATTCATTTACTAATCGTATGATCATAGATTTTCCATTACTATTTCTAGCAGAAGAAATTATCCAACGCATAGCTAACATATTACTACGCAATAAACGTATTTCAACAGGAACCTGATACGTTGAACCACCAACTCTTCTAGATTTTACCTCAATCATAGGACGAACATTTTCGATAGCAACGTCAAATATATCTAACTCCTTTTTATTTAATCGTTTAGATAAAATATTAAGCACTATATAAATAATAGATTCAGCAAGAGATTTTTTACCATCAACCATTAATATATTAATAAATTTAGATAACAAAATAGATCCAAATTTTGGATCAGGTAAAACATCACGTTGTCCAATAACACGTCTACGCGACATAAAATAAAATTACCTCCTAAATATAAAAAAATTATTTCTTAATCTTTACACCATATTTTGAACGAGAATTCTTGCGATTTTTAACACCATCACAATCCAAAGCTCCACGAACAACATGATATCTAACCCCAGGTAAATCTTTAACTCTACCACCTCTAATTAAAACCATTGAATGTTCTTGTAAATTATGGCCCTCACCCCCGATATATGATGTTACTTCTAAACCATTAGTCAATCTAACACGACATACTTTACGCAATGCTGAATTAGGCTTTTTAGGAGTAGTTGTATATACTCTAATACATACACCACGTTTATGCGGACAAGAACGTAAAGCTGAAACATTACTTTTATAAAATTTACGAATCCTAGAATTACGTACCAATTGATTAATAGTCGCCATTTAATAATCCCTAATTTATTAAATTATTTTATAATATTAAAAAATAAATAATAATATCAATGCTAAAATAAATAAATTTTAATAAAAATATAATTTAAAACTTTAAATATATTGAAAATAAAAAAAAAACAAGTTTATTAAAATGTAAAATTTCATAAATCAAAAATAAATTTTAAATAATTTTAAATAAATAAAATTTACATAAATAACAGATGATACTATCATAAAATAAAGAAATACTAAAATATTTTTAAAATAAAAAATATATTTATAAAGTTTAAAATATAAAATTAATTATGGAACAAATTAAATGAATATAAACATTAAAAAAATATCTAAAAATACAATCTTTTTTTATAAAAAACAATTTATAAAAATATTACTAATTTCTATTATTGCCGCATTTATAACTATTATAATAAATAACACTTTAATAACAAGAATAGAATTCTTACAAAATTTAATTAATCAATATGAAATATTTAATATAAAACAAAATTTAATAGAATTAATATTAAAAATGACAAAAGAAGAAAAAAAAACATTCATACAATTATGTATAGTATTAACATGTTCTCATTTAATTGGAAATACATTTTTAAATGTAAGCTTAATAAATATAATAAACAATATCCTAAAGAACAAAAAAAATAATATTCAAAAATTAATATGTAAAATATTAAATGATTTTCCAAAATCATTAATATTAACAACAATAATTAATATAATCACAGAAATAGGAATGATTATATTTATAGTTCCAGGAATAATAATTTCTTCTATTTTATCTCTATCACAAATAATACTAATTATAGAAAAAAAAAAAATAATAAATTCCATCAAACAAAGTATATTACTTGCTAATAAAAATATAAAAATAATAACTTTTGGTATTTCATTAATTTTTATTATTAAAATTATAATATTTATTTTAAGTACAAAAATAATATTTTTTTCAAAATCAATAAATTTAATAACAATACAAACTATAAATAATTTGATTTCAAGTATACAAATAATTTATATATATAGATATTACACATTAAATAAAAAAAATTGATAACAAACATTAAATTAAAAAAAGGAAATAAAATGTATAAAAATTTAATAATATCAGAATTGAATTCAGCGGAAAAATTAATAAAAAAATTTAAAATAAATAAAAATAATATAAAAATTATACAAAAAATAGCTATTTTAATTGCTAATGCATTTAAAAAAAACAAAAAAATTATATCATGTGGCAATGGCGGATCATATTGTGATGCCATGCATTTCTCAGAAGAATTAACTGGAATATATAGAAAATACAGATCTCCATATCCTGCTCTAACAATAACAGATGGTGGACACATTACATGTACTGGAAATGATTTAGGGTATGATAAAATATTTTCTAGATATATCGAAGCAATTGGTAAAAATGATGATATATTATTATGTATATCTACAAGTGGTAAATCTGAGAATATTATAAAAGCAATAAAAATGGCAAATTCAAAAGGAATGAAAACAATAGCATTAACTGGTAAAAACAACGGAATAATATCAAAAATATCAAATATAGAAATACAAGTACCATATAAAAAATATTCAGATAGAATTCAAGAAATACACATAAAAATTATACACATAATAATTCTTTTAATAGAAAAAGAAATGGAAAAATATAATTTTATAAAAAACACTTAAAAAAATATTTAATATAATATTATATAACTTATGTATATTCCTACTATTTATAAAAAAAAAAAATTAAAACTAAAAAAAATAATAACTCTAAATAAAAATAATAAAAAATATATAATAAAAGTACTACGTTTAAAACTAGGAAGTAAAATAAAAATATTTAATAAACACAATCAAATTTATTTAGGAAATATAATTTCTATTGATAAAAATAAATTACAATTAAAATTAATAAAACAAATAAAAAAAAAATATGAATCACCACTAAATATACATCTTGGACAAATAATATCAACTGATAAAAAAATGAAATGGATAATACAAAAATCTGTAGAATTAGGAATAAACACTATAACCCCTTTATTTTCAAAAAAAAACCTAATAAAAATAAATAAATATAAAATAAAAAATAAAATAAATAAATGGAAAAAAATTATAATATCAGCATGTCAACAATGTGGAAGAAATATTTTACCTAAAATAAAAAAACCTATAAAATTAGAAGAATGGATAAAAAAAAAAGAAAAAAATATAATTAAAATAAATTTTTATCATAAAACAAAAAACAAAATAAATAAGATTAAAAAACCTAAAAAAAAATTTAAAATCTTAATAGGATCAGAAAAAGGTTTATTAATAGAAGAAATAAAAATGTTAAATAATTATAAATTCATTAATATTTCATTAGGACCTAGAATATTAAGAACTGAAACTGCAGCAATTGTAGCAATTACAACAATACAACTAATATTCGGAGATTTAAAATAAAAAAATTAATTATTTAATTAAATTACAATAAATGTATAAAATAAAATAATTTTATTTATTATTACAATAAAATCAATAAAATTAATCAAAATTTAACATAACAAAAAAAAACATATTTTTAAAATATAAAATAATAAAAATATTAATAGTATAATTATAATATTCATAAAAAATAATCTATGTAAAAACAATGATTATTAATAAAATAATATCTATTGAGAATAAAAATGAAATTATTAGCCTTCGATTTCGGAACAAAAAAAATTGGAGTAGCAGTGGGACAAACTATAACAAAAACAGCAGAACCATTAAATTTAATAAAAATAAAAAATAATATGCCAGATTGGATAAAAATTAAAAAATTAAAAAAAGAATGGGAACCAAATTTAATTATTTTAGGATTACCATTAAATATGAATAATACAGAACAAATTTTTACAAAAAAAACAAAAAAATTCGCAAATAATTTAAGAAATATTTTAAATATACCAGTAGAACTACATGATGAAAGATTGACAACAATAGAAGCAAAAATTAATATTTTAAACAATTTAGAACATAAAAATTTAAAAAAAATAAATATAGATTCATATTCTGCAGTACTAATATTAGAAAGTTGGTTAAAAAATAATAAAAATAAATTTAAACATAAAAATAGATAAAACTAACAATAAATATTTTATAAAAAATAATAAAAATAATATTTTAATTAATACAAAATATAAATAGGAATTTATGTTAAATATTACAGAAACATTAAACTCTTTTATAAATTTTTATATAATAATAATAATATTAAGATTATGGATGCAAAAATTTAATTGTGATATATATAATCCATATTCACAAATTATCATTAAATTAACACAACAAATTAAAAAAAAAACAGAAATATATATTTCAAAAAAAAAAATTTTAGATAATATATTTATATTAACATTAATTATATTAACAATAATTAAATGTTATATATCAATATCAATAAAAAATTTAAAAATAACAATTATTTTATTAATAATAATTATATTAATATCATTAATAAAATCAATTGGATATTTAATATTTTGGATTTTAATTGCAAGATCATTAATGAATATGATAACAAAAGAAATGAATCCAACCTATTACATAATAATACAATTAACCGAACCAATTTTAAAAAAAACAAGAAAAATAATTCCAGTAATATCTAATATTGACTTTTCTATAACAAGTATAATAATACTCATATATGCTATAAACAAACTAGGTGAAGAAATAATACCTAAAATTTGGAATATAATATAAAATTAAAAAATATAAATACAAATTATACAAAACTAATAAAAAATAATAATAAATATGAATAATAAAATATTTTGCACATTTTTAAAAAAAAAAGCTAAAAAACAAAAAATACAACTTTACCCAGGTAAAATCGGAAAATTAATATATAAAAATATATCACAACAAGCATGGGAGCAATGGATAAAAAAACAAACTATATTAATAAATGAAAATAAACTAAATATGAATAAAAAAAAAGATCGTGAAATATTAACAGAAGAAATGTGTAAATATCTATTCAAAAATAAAAAATAATTGTTTTTATTTTATTATAATTTAGAAAACAAACATATATTATTACATATCTATAAAATTAAAATAATTTAAAATATGTAAATATATTAACAAGTAATCTATTTATCATAAAATAACATATTAAGAAAAATATATTTTTAAAAAAAATCAAAAAAATAAACTAAATATAATATAAATATTAAAAATTAATCATAACATAAGAAATGAAAATATTAAAAAAAAACAAATTATATATAGTTCCAACTCCTATAGGAAATCTAAAAGATATAACATATAGAGCAATAAATATTCTAAAAAAAATAGACATAATTTTAGCAGAAAATATAAAACACACAAAAATATTAATAAATCACTTTAAAATAAAAAAAACAATTTTAAAATTTAATAATGATTATGAACATAATAAAGTAAAAAAAATAATAAAATTAATTAAAACTGGTAAAAATGTAGCATTACTTTCAAGTGCTGGAACACCGACAATAAATGATCCAGGATATAAATTAATACATGCATGTCATTTATCAAATATAAAAATAATACCATTACCTGGCCCATGTGCTGCAATAACTGCTCTCAGTGCATCAGGAATGTCATTCAATAAATTTTGTTATGAAGGTTTCTTACCAAAAAAAAAAAAATCTAAAGAAACATTATTGAAATCTTTAAAAAAAGAAAAAAAAATAATAATCTTCTATGAATCAAAACATAGAATAATAAAAAGTTTAAAAACAATAATAAAAATATTTGGTGAAAACAGAAATATATTATTAGCAAAAGAAATGACAAAAATCTGGGAAATAATTCATAAAACAACAACAATTAACCTATTATATTTATTCGAAAATAAAAAAATAAAAAAAAAAGGTGAAATAGTTTTAGTAATTGATGGGTATAAAGAAAAAAAAGATGATATATCTGATAAAATAATAAAAACATTTAAAATTTTAAAAGATACTATATCAATAAAAAAAGCAATTGAAATAACAGCTAAAATACATAAAATTAAAAAAAATAAATTATATAATTTCATTATTAAAAAATATTGAAAAAAATGACTATAAAGTTAACCAGACAATCGCTGATTAAATAATTTTAAAATTTATAAAATATTAATTATTTAAAAAGAGGAAAGTCCGGGCTCCACAGGACAAAAGTGCCAGATAACATCTGGGAGATGCGAGTCTACGAAAAGTGTAACAGAAATAAACCGCTAATTTTATATTTAGCAAGGGTGAAAAGGAGTGGTAAGAGCACACCGTGAAATTGGTAACAATTTTCAGCAATACAAACTCCACTTGGAGCAAGGTTAAAATAAAGTTTAAAATGATATGGTCCTGTATATATTAAACTTAGGTAAACCGCTAAAGTAATTAAGCAATTAATTACTTAGATAAATGATTGTCAAAAACAGAACCCGGCTTATAGGTTAACTTTATAAAAAAAATACTATTTAAAAGAAAAAATTATAAACCAGATACTTGCATATCAGATAATAATATAGAACCACATTGAATATTACTACGTTTATCAATATCATTACTTAAGTATAATATATTCTTCCACATATCTTTTAAATTTCCAGAAATAGTGATCTCATTAATAGGATATTCAATAACACCTTTATTAACCCAAAATCCAAAAGCTCCTTTAGAATAATCACCAGTAACTATATTAACACCCTGACCTATTAATTCCGTAACCAAAATACAATTATCAACTTTACATAAAAGACTTTTTAAACTTATATCACTATGAGATACAAACCAATTATGTATACCATCATAATGTCCTGTACTTTTAAAACCTAATTGCCGACCTGAATAACTAGTCAACAACCATTTCTTTAATACACCATTTAAAACAATAATATGATCAACAGTCCTAACTCCTTCACTATCAAAATAAGAAGAAAATAAACCACGTAAAATATGAGGACGTTCATTTATATTTAACCAAGTAGGAAATATTTCCTTATTTAAATATCTATATAAACAAGTGGATTTACGATAAACATTATGTCCACTAATAGCAATTACTAAATATTTGAATAAATGATTAGAAATATCAGATAAAAAAATAATTGGATAAGTACCAGTTATTAATTTAAGCGGATTTAAACGTTTTAAAACACGTAAGGCACAATTTTTACCAATATATTCTGGTTTATCTAAATCACTAATTTTTCTACTGACAGTATAAAAATAATCCCTTTCCATTTCATTTTTGGATTTAGCAACAACACAACAAGATAAATAATAACTACTACTAATACAAAAATTAAAAATATCATAATTATTAGCAAATAATTTAATATTCACATTAGATATAAACTCTCCTCCTTCTGTACTAACAATTCTTGAATCAAAATTTAATGCAGTCATTTCAGCCAAAGAAGCCAATCCAATTGCTTCAGATATATTAAATTCCCATAAATGAAATAAATCTAAATCCAAATAATTATGAGCTAAAAGATCCAAATCTGGTACTCCAACAAATGGATCATAACTAAGATGATTGGTCATTAAAATAACTTTATCAATAATATTACAAATATTTTTTAACTCTATATTATTAAAACTAATTATTCCTTTACGATTATTTAAAAATATAGTAATAACAAAATTAGAACTATCATAAAATTCAATATTATTCATTATACCATGACGAGTAAGTACTTTTATCCCAATATCCTTACTAAGGATGATATTAACATCACATAATTTTTTATTAGATACTTGTAAAATTTTTTTAGCTATCTCATATAAATTTTTCTTATGATAATGAATTTTATTAAATATTTTCACATATTCTCCAAATTACAAAATTATTTTTAAAATTATAAAAATAAAACATATAAAAATTGTATACTTTTAAAATATTAACTAAATAATAATATAATTATTTTAAAAATATAATCAAAGATATTTTTAAAATATAAAATAAATAAAAGAATATTTTTAAATTTTATAATAATAATTGGAGTAAATATGTACAAAATAATAACATTTATATTATTCAGTACAGTAACACTTACCTGGGGAACTACCTGGATTGTAATGAAAATTGTAATAAAAACAATACCTCCAATTTTCGCTACAGGAATACGTTTCATAATAACAGCCCCAATTTTAATAATAATGGCAAAATTAATAAAAAAACCTTTATTATTTCCTGTAGGAAAAAAATATTTCCAAATAATAATAACTATATTTTATTTTATTATACCTTTTACATTAATGATATATAGCCAAAAATATATAAATTCAGGATTAGCATCAATAATTTTCGCAAATATGCCAATTGCAATATTAATTGCATCTAAAATATTAATAAAAGAAAAAACAAATAAAAAACAAATTTTAGGATTAATAATAGCAATAACATCTTTATCAATAATATTATTTACAGAATCAAAAATAAATACAAATATTCATTGGCAAGGATTCATATTAATCATAATATCAATTATTCTACATGCAATATTATATGTAGAAAGTAAAAAAAAATACTCCCATATATCAATTATAACATTCAATACTATACCAACACTATGTTCTGGTATTATATTACTATTAATAGGATGGATTATTGAACATCCAATAATAACAAATTTTTCCATTAATTCAATATTAGCTGTATTTTATTTAGGAATAATTGGAGGGGTTTTTGGTGTAATGTGTTATTTTACTTTACAAAAAAGAATTTCTACATTTAAGTCATCAATTGTATTTATATTATTTCCATTAATATCTATTACTTTAGAAAATTACATTTATAATCATAAACTATCAACAATATCAACCCTTGCGTTAGTACCATTAATAATAAGTATCATTATTATAATGACTCCAAAAGATTTTTATCTAAAAAAAAATACTAAATAAATTCAATATAAATATTGATAAAACTCGGCAATGACCTACTCTCACACAAATTACTTGTACTACCATCGGCGTAATGACGTTTCACTTCTGAGTTCGGAATGGTATCAGGTGGTACCACCACACTATAATCGCCAAGCTATATCAAATATAATTCAATAATTATTAATTATAATATATTAAAAAAAAATAAAATAAATAATTAAACTTATATTATACGATAAATAAATAAAAAATAAACTTAAAATTTAAATTATTATATAATAAAATAATAATCAAGAAAAAATAATTATCATAAACAATGAAAACAACAAAATATTTTATATCAACTTTAAAAAATATATCATCACAAACAAAAACAATAAGTTATAGATTAATGATTAAGTCTGGTATGATAAGAAAAATATCTTCTGGATTATATGCTTGGTTACCAATTGGAATTAAAGTTATACAAAATTTAAAAAAAATAATAAGAGAAGAAATGAATAAAATAGGATGTATAGAAATCAACACACCTATAATGCAACCAAGTAAATTATGGGAAAAAAGTAAAAGATTAAAAACATACGGATCAGATTTAATAAAATTAAAAGATAGAAAAAAAAAAAAATATATTTTAGCTCCAACACATGAAGAAATTATAACTTATTTAATAAAAAAAGAAATAAAATCTTATAAAAAACTACCAATAATATTATATCAAATACAAACAAAATTTAGAGATGAAATTAGACCTAGATTTGGTGTAATAAGATCGCGTGAATTTATAATGAAAGATGCTTATTCATTTCATGAAAACTATAAATCATTAACAAATAAATACAAAATAATATGTAAAACATATAAAAAAATTTTTAATAGAATAGGACTAAAAGTATATAAAGTTCATGCTAACTCAGGAAATATAGGAGGAAACATATCACATGAATTCCAAGCTTTAGCAAATGATGGAGAAGATACCATAGCAATATCAAAAAATTCAAATTACAAAGCAAATATTGAAGTTGCAAAATATATAACACCAAAAACTTTACCAATAAAATTTAAAAATAAAATAAAAAAAATAGATATAAAAAATGTTAATAATTTAGAAGAATTAACAAAAAAATATAAAATTTCAAAAAAAAAAATAATAAAAGTAATAATTGTTAAATCAAATAAAAAAAATATTAATCCTTTTACAGCACTGTTATTAAGAAGTGATCATCAAATAAATAAAACAAAAACAAAAAAAATAAAAACTATAAAACAACCCTTAGAAATAATAGACAAAAAAACAATATTAAAAAAAATAGGAATACATCCAATATACTTAGGACCAATAAAACTTAATATGCCAATAATAGCAGATAACAGTATAAAAAATATGAATAATTTTATTTCTGGATCTAATATAACAGGAAAATTTTTAAAAGGAATTAATTGGAATAGAGATTTAGCATTACCAAAAACAATGGATATAAGAAATGTAGTAGATGGAGATATTTTCCCAAATAATAAAGGAATAATTAATCTAAAGAAAAGTATAGAAGTAGGACATACTTTTCAATTAAATAATAAATATTCAAAAATAATGCAAACATATGTACAAAATAAAAAAGGAAAAAAAAAACTAATATTAATGGGTTGTTACGGACTAGGAATTACAAGAATTATAGCTGCATTAATTGAACAAAATAATGACAATAAAGGAATTGTATGGCCAGAAGAAATATCTCCATTTAAAATAGCTATAATACCTATAAATATGTATAAATCAATAAAAGTATATAATTTTACAAAAAAAATATATAAAAAAATTAAAAAAAAAAATATTGAAATTATATTAGATGACAGAAAAATATCTACAGGAAAAATATTTTCAGACATAGATTTATTAGGAATACCACATATAATAATCATCAGTAAAAAAAATTTAGAAAATAATAAAATAGAATACAAATCAAGAAAAAATCAAAAATCAAAACTAATAAATATAAAAAATATAATTGATTTTATAGATCATAAATTATTAAAATAAATAATTGGTAATTATTAATATTAAAATAAAAAATATATTATTTTAACGATATAGGAATTCTAGATGATAAAGAAGAAATTAATTCATAAGATATTGTATTTGACATACAAGCTACTTTATCAATACCAATATTATTCCCCCATAATTCAACATTAGATCCAATATCTGCTTTAGGACAATAAGTTAAATCAACAATTAAAGTATCCATTGAAATTAAACCTATAGTTTGAGTAATAACACCATCAACTGAAACAGGTGTAGAAATAGAAATATTTCTAGGATAACCATCAGAATATCCACAAGCTACAATACCAATACGTTTTTTTTCTTTAACAATATAATTACCATAACCTAATATATCACCAATATTTATATCTCTAATAAAAATAATTTTACTAGAAAATGTCATAACAGGTTTCAATCCATATTTAGAAATATCCCTATAATTTCCAGTCGGGGATAAACCATATAATAAAATACCAGAACGAACCCAATCGTAATTAAAATATGAACTAAATAAAATAACTGCAGAATTAGCGAAACAACATTTTATTTTATAATCATCTATAATAGAAGATATGTATCTTCTAGTGTCTTTTACGTGATTAAGATCATCTACATTAACAAAATGTGTCATCATTGTCATATCACCTATACTTTTCAATGATCTTAATTTATTCCATATTACAAAAAAATCTTTAAAATCAAATCCAAATCTATTCATACCACTATTAAATTTAACATATATATCTAATGGTGCAGAAAATTTAAAATGTTCTAAAGCATTAATTTGCCATTCACTATGTATACAACTTGTTAAATGATAACGATCAAAAATTTCTAACTCATTTTTTTCAAAAAACCCTTCTAATAATAAAATAGGTTTAACATAACCCATTTTTCTTAAAAACAAAGCATCTTCCAATTCAACTAATGCAAATCCATCAGCATCAGATAATAATTTCCAAATATATCTAATACCATGTCCATATGCATTAGATTTAACAACGGCCCAAAATTTAGAATTAAAAGAAATTTTACGTATAATAGATAAATTATCTTTCAAAATGGTACTATCTATAATAATACTAATTGGTCTTGACATATAAATAACCTTATATTAATAAAAAAATTAAAACCATCAAATATTCATAATAATATAATATCATTTAAAGAAAAATATAAAATTAAATAATAAATAAGAATAAAATAAAAATGATAATAAATAAAATATTCCATAAAGTAAAAAAAATATTTAATAATAATTCAAAAAATTAAAAAAATCACAGAAAGAAAAATAAATAGCCCTATATTAAAAAATAGATGCTGTTATTACAAAATCAAAACTTAAATAAAAAAAAATAATATTAAAAAACAAAAAATAGAAAATTAATCATATAGATAAAAAAAATAAAAAAAATAAAAAAGATAAATTCTTTTATACCCCTTAATTTAATAACATAGTAGTAGTATAATATATACTTTCATAATTATTATCAATTTTAAAAAATAAAATATTAAATTTAAAAAAAAAATATAAAAATTATAAAATTAAATAAAAAAACTAAAAAAACTAAAGATAAAACTCTAATATATAACTCATTAAACAATATAAAAAAATAAAAAAGAATTTGTATAATTAAAAATAAATTATCAACAAATTTAATATAATATTATTAAATATTATCTTGTTAAATAATAAAATAAAAAAAAATATTTCATCTATTTAATAAAATATAATAGATTAATTAAAAAAAATAGGATTTAATAAAAAATTTAAAATCCTAACATTATAAAAAATATTTTAATAAATAATAAACAAATATTAAATTAAAAAATAATAAATTATATAAAAATACTAATATGAAAATTGCAATAGGTATAGAATATAATGGAAAAAATTATTCAGGATGGCAAAAACAAAAAAAGAAAATAACAATACAATACCATGTTGAAAAAGCGTTATCAAAAATAGCAAATCACAAAATAAAAATTATTTGTGCTGGTAGAACTGACAAAGGAGTCCATAGCATAGGACAAGTAGCACATTTTATAACAAAAAAAAAAAGAAATAACTCTGCTTGGATAATTGGTACAAATTCATATTTACCAAAAGATATAACAATAATATGGGCAAAAAAAGTATCAACATTATTCCATGCACGTTACAGCGCAATTTCTAGAAACTACAAATATATTATATATAATAACAAAATTAGATCAGCAATTCTATTTAATGAACTAACACAATGTATACATCCTTTAAATATAAAAAAAATGTATAAAGCTAGTCAATATTTAATAGGAGAACACGATTTTAAATCATTTAAATCTAAACAATGTCAATCAATTTCATCAAAAAGAAAAATAATACAAATTAATATTTTTAAATATAAAAATTATATCATTACAGATATTAAAGCAGATGCTTTTATGTATCATATGGTAAGAAATATAGTAGGAAGCTTAATTGAAATAGGTAAAGAAAAAAAAAACGAATTATGGATGTTAAAATTACTAAATTTAAAAAATAACAACCTAAACATACCTACAGCACCAGCAAAAGGACTTTATTTAACATCAATAAATTATCCCAAATATTTTAATATTCCAATAATAAAAATATCAAAACCATTAATAATAAATGAAATATTATTTATTTAATTTCATAGAAATTTTCCAACAATTGATATTACAGTAACCATCAATTGTGACAAAAACACCTAAAGCAGATATAAACATGTTGTTATAGAAAATAAGAGGTATTCTATTTCTCATCCATGGAGGAATATTAAATTCCTGCCATAATTTTTTTATTTTACGCTTATGTTTCCTTCCAAATATATAATATTCACCATAAACCTCAAATCTAATATTAACCTCTTCATCATAATTAGGTTTTCTCAACGAAAATCCCTTGGAATCTACCAATAATATTCCTGAAGAATAAGGTAAATAACAAATATTCCATGGTTTATTCCATAATAAAATTAAATTTTTTAATGAAGGAAAAATTTTTATTAAATATATAATATTTCTATATCTTCTAACTTCATATTTAAATATTTTTAATTTTGGATTTGAATCTAAACTACTCATAATAACTTCATTATATAATTTATTTAAAAATGATCTACTAAAAAATTTAATTTTATGATATTCAATCCATCTTTTTAAGATTGCATTACATAATATGAAATCCATATGAAAAAAAGAAGAAATATTAAGAGAACCATCATAAAACAAATATTTTTTCAATTCAAGATCAATAAAATAATTTAATAAATACTTTTCATTTTTACAATGTTTAGCGCTTATAAAACAAGATCTTGAAAAAAAAGGCCATCTTTTTAATAATATAGGTATAACTTTATGACGTAAAAAATTTCTGTCATATCTAATATCATTATTACTGAAATCTTCCACCCAAACTAAATTATAAAATTCTGCCCAAAACTTTAATTCCTTACGAGTAATGAACAAAAATGGTCTTAAAATCAAATGATAATTATTAAAATACATCTTTTCACGAATAGCAGATAAACCAGATAAACCACTACCTCTTTTTAAAGCTAACAATACACTTTCACATTGATCATCCAAATGATGAGCAGTTAAAAGAATTTCCTCCTTAATTAATATTTTACACATTATACTATATCTCTTATAACGCAATTCAGCTTCTAAATTACCTTTACCATTTAAAGAAATATTCAATAAAACTAAAGGTATATTCCAATTTTTACATTGCTGAATACAATGATATTCCCAATCATCAGCATTAATACTAATACCATGATTAACATATACTGCTCTAATAAAACGAACAAAACCAGATTCTCTTAATAAAAATAATTTATGTAACAAAACAGTAGAATCTAACCCACCACTATATGCTACTAAATATTTTTTTTTAATATCAATTATTTTTTTAAGATAATACATATCATTAATTATTATATAAATAAAAAAATAAAATAAAATTATTAATAAAAAAAACGATTTATTTTTAAAATATAAATATATTTAATTTTCTCTTAAATAAATTTCATTATTTAATTTAAAAAATTTATCCTTAATTAATTTATTACAATAAACAGTTAATTCACGTACAGACATATCAATAAAATCATGTACTTCAATAGGAGATAACATTTCAACTATTACTAAACCATTATTAAATCTATTTAAATTTACTTTATTATGAATATTAGATATTATAATAGGAACAATAGGTATTTTAGCTAATATAGCCATATAAAATGCACCGGTTTTAAAAGACAATATACCTCTACCATTGCTCCTAGTACCTTCAGGAAACATCCAAACTGATATTTTTTTGTTTTTTAAAGCACTAACTATTTTTAATAAAGTATTATATGCTTTAATACATTTAAATCTTTCAATTAAAAAATTACCTGACAACCAATAAAATAAACCAAAAAAAGGAATCAACAATATATTTCGTTTTCCTACAGTAACAGTAAAATCCTGTAGTATACCAGCTGCCGCAATCAAATCATAATTATTTTGATGATTAGAAATATAAATAACATTACTACGATATTTTATATTAATAGGCTTACGTACTTCTAATGTAATACCTAATAACCTATTAAGTTTACAAATAATAAAAGAAAATTTAAATAAATTACTAGGATTTCGAGGATGAATTAAACAATAAATTATACCAAAAAAAATGAAAAAAATAGAAAAAATTAATAAAAAAACAAAACGTAATATAAATAACATAAAACTTTCACAAAAATAAAAATAAAACAACATTTATTGTAAAATAATAATAACAAATTTAAATAAAAATTACCAATTTAATTAAAAAAATATCTTAAATATATAAAAACTATACAAAAGATATATCATGAAAATTATAATATAAATACAAGTCATCTATTGTTAATAAAGGCATAGAATATTTATCAGATAAAATTATTAATTCTGGTAATTTAGACATCGAACCATCATCATTAATTAATTCACATAACACACTAAATGGCTTTAAATTGGCTAATTTAACTAAAGCTATTGAAGCTTCAGTATGACCTTTACGAGAGTAGAGACCTTCAATAGATGATACCAAAGGAAAAACATGACCAGGACGATGCAAATCACTAGGTTGAGCATTATCAGCAATAGCTGCACGTATAGTTGTTAATCTATCTTTAGCAGAAACACCTGTTGATACACCATGAGCAGCTTCTATAGTAACAGTAAAACTAGTACCATAAATACTAGTATTATCTTTAACCATCATAGGTAGATCTAATTGATATCTACGTTCTTCCGTAAGACATAAACAAACTATCCCACTACCATGACGAATAGTTAACGCCATTTGTTCTATATTCATTTTCTCAGCAGAAAATATAATATCACCTTCATTTTCCCTATCCTTATTATCTAATAAAATAACACCGTTACCATTGCATAAAGAATCTACAGCACGTTCTACCCTATATATAAAATCTTTAAAATAATAAATAAATTTCTTACTACTCATAATAAAATTAACCATAATAAAAGACAAAATAAAATAATATTAATTTGACTAAATAATAATAAACAAACAGATAAAAATAATCAAAAAAATATTCTATTATTTAAATATAACTTTTAATAAGAAAATATATATAAAATAATCTAAACTAAAATGCCTATATTTAAACAGAATAATTTGTTATTATATTTTGCTTAATATTAAAATTTAAAATCTTAATACCATAAGACAAAATTTGCTCATCAGCAATAAATTCATTTTCAGAAAAATTATCATATTTAATCAAAAAATCTGGTAAAATTTCTTTAATAATGAAATTTAAATTATTATCTTTAAAAGATACAATCCAATCAATATACTTTAAAGAACTTAATAAAAACATACGATCTTTTAAAGTCTGTATTAAACTATCTTTATTACTTAATTTATTAATAGAATAGCCATTATTTACAGCAACTATTAAACGATCACCAATACTACTGGCCTTTATTATAAAATTAATATGATTGACATGTAAAACATTAAAAACCCCATATATCATAACTATTTTTTCTTTTTGTTTTCTAGATAAATTCACTAAATATTTTAAATAATTAATATCAACAATATTAAAATTATTATCTATTCCAGACATGACATTATTCAATAATTCCAATAAATTTATAGATGAAGTTCTAAATTTACCAACAATAATACCAGCTGCTAAATTTGATAAATAACAAGACCTTTCCAAAGAATAACCGCTAGCAAAACTAGTTGCTAAAACAGCAATAACAGTATCACCAGCACCAGTAACATCATAAACTTTATCAGCAGTAGAACTAAAATTTAATGGATTCTTTCCATTTCTTAACAAAGTCATACCATGTTCAGAACGAGTAATTAATAATCCATATAAATCTAAATCATTTAATAATTTAATACCCTTAGTAAAAATTTGAGCATCATCAACACATTTACCGACTACAGACTCAAACTCAATAATATTAGGTGTTAATACAGTTGCTCCCTTATAACGTATAAAATCAGAACCCTTAGGGTCAATTAGTACAGGTATATTTTTCTTTTTTGCAGCATTAACAATAATATCTATGTCAACTAATGTACCTTTACCATAATCAGATATAATTAATACATCATAACAAGATAAAAATTTAATTACATAATCAAAAATCAAATTATTAATATTATTATTTAATTCACTTTCAAAATCTAACCTAATCAATTGTTGATCTTGAGATAAAATTCTAAATTTAGTAATAGTACTAAAAGATTTTAAAGTAATAAAATTATAAGAAATTTTTGCATCATTTAATAATCTTTTTAATATTTGACCATGTTCATCATCACCTATTAATCCAATTAATCTAACTTTAGCACCTAAACTATTGACATTCATTGCAACATTAGCAGCTCCACCAGGTATATCTTTAATATCTTTAACATTTAAAATAGGTACAGGAGCATCATTAGCAACAGAATTAACAATACCATAACAATAACGATCTAACATAACATCACCAACAACCAATACATTAACAGAATTAAAATTTAAGAAAATTGATTCCATCACATAAACTCCAAAATAAAATTTTAATTAATAAAGAAAAATAAATCAATTTTAGAATATTATAATATGAAAATATTGTAAAAATACACCTAAGAAATCTTACGCCAATTATTTAAAAAATTAATTCTTGCACTAACAAGCTTATTACGTATATTATTACCATTTAAACAAGATTTAATTATATTTTTAACACATATATTTCTTTTTAATGAAAAAAACATATTCTTAAAATGATCTCCTTGAGGATAATCATTTGCAAAATAACCACAATAACTAAAATTAATCAATTTACAAATCAAACATAATTTATCTAAAATATATGGTTTTCTCCAAACATCAATATTATCAAATAACTTATTAATAGATTCAGATGAAAGATAATTAATATAATTAATCATAAAACAATACTTATTAGCTATTAATATTAAATTACGAATATAAATTGGTAAATTTAATCTTTTACACATATTTATAATAAAACAATAAAGCAAATAGTTACGATTATATCCAAAAAAATAATTTTTATAATTCAATAAAATTCCAAAACCATGACACAATACAGCAAATCTAACATCTACTTCTGAAGTTAAATATGTAGAAATAAATAAAGTATCTAAAATAGATTCACCTAAACTAATTGATTTTCCAAGATAAAAATAATTATTAATTTTAAATAAACTATTTATTTCTGGAAATAAAACAGATAACGCTCCACATTCTCTAAGAACTTTAAAAAAAACTTGAGGACTATATGTTTTTAAGGCTTTTTCAGTTTCTCTCCATATCATATGTGATGATAAATAAATTAATTCACCATTTTTAACTATATCACACATTAATTTCATTGTATTATGACAAATAGAAAACCCTAAATGCGAAAAATAAGCTGCTAATCTAGCAACACGTAAAATACGAGAAGGATCATCACAAAAAGCAATAGAAATATGACGAAGTAATTTTAAATTAATATCCTTTATTCCATTGCACGGATCAATATAAAAACCATTCTTATCCAATGCAATAGCATTTATAGTTAAATCCCTTCTAATTAAATCTTCCTCTAAAGAAATGCTAGAATCAAAACAAGTTTCAAATCCTAAATATCCATGACCTATTTTTCTTTCAATACGTGCTAACGCATATTCCTCATGACTGATAGGATGTAAAAATACAGGAAAACTATTACCAACTTTCTTATAACCAAGTTCTAACATAATCTCAGGTGTAGCACCAGTAACAACCCAATCCCGATCCTTTACAGGCAAATTTAGTAATTTATTTCTAACAGCCCCACCTACTAAATATACTTCCATAAAATACCTTTAAAATAATAAAAATATAAATAAATATTTTATATAAAATAGATTTTATATATAATAAAAATATGAAATATATATAAATAAAATAATTAAAATTATAAATTTTACACAAAATTTACTATATTTTAGTTACTCTTACTATTTAAAATAAATTTATTTAAAATAAGGATTATTTTATGTTAAAAAAACAAATTGGTATTATAGGATTAGGTATTATGGGTACTAATTTAACATTAAATTTTGAAAAAAACGGTTATCAAATTTCAATATTTAATAGAACAAAAGACAAAATTAACGAACTAATGTTAAATTATCCTAAAAAAAATATTAAACCATACTATACATTAAAAGAATTTATTTCTTCTTTAAATCATCCAAAATATATACTATTAATGGTTAAATCCGGGAAAGCAACAGATGAGACAATTAAAAAACTTATACCATATCTTAAAAAAAAAGATATAATTATAGATGGAGGAAATACATATTTTAAAGATACAATAAAAAGATATAATAAACTAAAAAAAATAGGCATAGATTTTATTGGAATGGGTATTTCAGGAGGTGAAGAAGGTGCTTTAAACGGAGCATCAATAATGCCTGGAGGAGATAAAACAATATATAATAAAATATCACATTTTTTAATTAAAATAGCTGCTAAAAAAAACAACAGATCTTGCGTTGATTATATAGGACCTAATGGATCAGGACATTATGTAAAAATGATACATAATGGGATAGAATATGGAAATATGCAATTAATTTCAGAAACATATAATATACTAAAAAATATCTTATTAATTAATAATAAAAAAATATCAAAAATATTTAATAAATGGAATAAAAAAGAACTAAATAGTTATTTAATTAAAATAACAAGAAATATATTAAAATTTAAAAATAAAAAAAATAAATATTTAATAGATTTAATTTTAGATAAAGCTGATAACAAAGGAACCGGTAAATGGGCAAGCATAAGCGCATTAGAATTAGAATCACCCTTTTCATTAATTACAGAAGCAGTATTTAATCGATATTTATCAAACTTAAAAGAAGAAAGAAAAATAGCATCAAAAAACAAAAAAATAATAAATAAAAAAATAAAAAGAATAAAAGAAAAAATATTTATAAATGATTTAGAACATGCTTTATATTTTGGTATCATAATTTCATATACTCAAGGTTTTTTACTTATGCAAAAAGCATCAAGAAAATATAAATGGAATTTGAATTATTCAGTAATAGCAAAAATATTTCAAGAAGGATGTATTATAAAAGCAAAAATATTAAATAAAATAAGATCAATATATAAAAAAAATAACCAAATAAAAAATTTACTTTTATCCTCATTTTTTCAAAAAAAAACAAAAAAATATCAATCATCTATTAGGAATATTATAATAGAATCAATAAAACATGGAATACCCACACCTACTTTATCATCAGCTCTATCATATTATGATAGTTATAATTCAGATAAATTACCTGCAAATTTAATACAAGCTCAAAGAGATTATTTTGGTAATCATATGTATGAAAGAACAGATAAAAAAGGTAAATTTCATACTAATTGGAAAATTTAATAATATAAATATTTATTTAAATAAATAAAAAATATATAAAAAAAGATTATGCCGAAGATCGGATTTGAACCGATATGTATTTCTACGATTGATTTTGAATCAATTGCGTCTACCTAATTTCGCCACTTCGGCATAATATATTTTATAAAAACATTCATAACTATCTATATACTAAGTTATAATATATAATATTTAAAGATAATAAACTTTAATAAAATTAAAATATATAGAAAATGTACAACAAAATTAATATAGTTATTCTTGCAGCTGGTAATAGTAATAGGATGTTATCTGCAACTAATAAAGTATTACATAAAATAGCTAATAAACCATTAATACAATATGTTATTGAAACATCAATAAAATTTAATCCAAAAACTATAAATATAGTTCATAAAAATGACTTAAAAGAAATTAAAAAAAAATTTAATAATTATAATTTAAATTGGATAGTACAAAAAAAACAATTAGGTACTGGAAATGCAATAAAAAGTGCAATTCCATATATTAAAAACAACGAAAAAATTCTAATACTATATGCTGATGTACCACTAATATCTGTAAAAACATTAAATAAACTATATAAAAATAAAGCTAAAAATGGTATTTCATTAATAACAACTACAATATCAGATCCATCAGGATATGGAAGAATAATACGTAAAAAAAATAAAATAATTAAAATAATTGAAGAAAAAGATGCTAATAAAAAACAATTATCTATAAAAGAAATAAATACAGGTATAATTCTTATTTCAAATATTCTATTGAAAAAATATTTGAATAGAATAAAAAATAAGAATAGACAAAAAGAATATTTTATTACTGATATTATATCAATAGCATATAAAGATAAATGTAATATTAAAACAATAACACCAATAAAAAATATTGAAGTTATAGGAATAAACAATAAATATCAATTATCATATTTAGAACATATTTATCAAAAAAATCAGGCAAAAAAAATATCAATGAACGGAGTAATAATAAAAGATTTAAATAAATTTAATTTAAGAGGTAATTTAAAACATGGTGAAGATGTAGAAATAGATATAAATGTAATATTAGAAGGTAAAATAAAATTAGGAAATAGAGTAAAAATTGGAGCAGGGTGTATTATTAAAAATAGTAAAATATATGATGATTGTATTATTCATCCATATACAATAATAGAATATACAACTATCTATGAAAAATGCATAATAGGTCCATTCGCATACTTACATACAAATACAATAATAAAAAAAAAATCAAATATAGGAAAATTCATAGAAATAAAAAAAACTACAATAAACAAAAAATCGAAAGCTGGTCATCTTTCTTATCTAGGAAATGCAAAAATAGGTTCAAGGGTAAATATAGGTGCTGGAACAATAACATGTAACTATAACGGTTTAAATAAATTTAAAACAATAATTGAAAATAATGTATTTATTGGAGCAGATAGCCAATTAATAGCACCAATTAAAATAAAAAAAGGAGCAACAATAGCAGCAGGAACTACAGTAATAAAAAATGTAAAAAAAAATACTCTTGTATACAATAAAAAAAAAGAAAAATACAAAATAGAATGGAAAATAAAAAAAAAAAAAATATAATTTATTTATAAAATATAATATATATGGGAAAAAATACTTAGGGAAAATTCATGTGTGGAATTATTGGTGCTATTGCACAACGTGACATTACAAAATTATTATTAAATGGTTTAAAACGTTTAGAATATAGAGGTTATGATTCATCAGGAATTGCAATAATAAACTCTAATAAAAAAATACAAAGAATAAGAAAAACAGGTAACGTAAACAAATTAATAAAAAAAATAAAAAAACATCCAATAAATGGAAAAATTGGAATTGCTCATACAAGATGGGCAACACACGGAAAACCTACAAAGAAAAATACACATCCACATATATCAGAAAATATTATTATTGTACATAATGGAATTATTGAAAATTATAATAATCTTCGTAAAAAATTAAAAACTATTGGATATCATTTTAAATCAGATACTGATACAGAAGTAATAGCACATATGTTACATAATGAACAAAAAAAAGGAGGAGATTTAAAAGAAATAACAAAACGTGTAATAAATAAATTAAAAGGATCATATAGCATTGTTATAATGGATAAAAAAAACCCATCAATACTAATAGCAACTAAATTTAAAAGTGCATTAATAATAGGAAAGGGTATAAATGAAAATTTTATAGCATCAGATCAACAAGCATTATTATCAATAACAAATAATTTTATATTTTTAGAAGAAGGAGATATAGCAGAAATATCATGTACAAATATAAAAATAAACAATATAAACAATAAAATTATAAAAAGAAAAACTATAAAATCAACAACAAAATATGAAGTACTAAATAAAAACTTATACAAAAATTATATGCAAAAAGAAATTTATCAACAACCTTTAGCAACTAAGAATACTATAAAAAAATATTTAAAAAATAATGAAATTAAATTAAATAATTTAGAAGATAATTATCATTTACTAAAAAAAATAATAAATATACAAATAATTGCTTGTGGAACATCATATCATGCAGGATTAATTGCTCGCTATTGGTTTGAAGAAATAGCAAAAATATCATGTAACGTAGATATAGCTTCAGAATTTCGTTACAGAAAACCAATTATACAAAAAAATACATTAATAATTGCTATTTCTCAATCAGGAGAAACAGCTGATACATTAGAAGCTTTAAGAATATTAAAAAAATATAAATACCTTAGTTCAATATCAATATGTAATACTGAAAAATCATCTTTAGTTAAAGAAACTAATTTTTCATTAATAACAGAAGCAGGAACAGAAATAAGTGTTGCATCAACAAAAACATTTACAACACAACTAACTATTTTATTAATATTAATAACAAAAATTTCTCTATTAAAAAATAATAAAAATAAAAAAATAATTAAAATAATTAAAAAAATTCCAAAAAAAATAAAAGAAATATTATTTTATGAAAAAGAAATTAAAAAATTAGCAAAAAAATTTTTAAATGTAAATAATATGCTATTTATAGGAAAAGGCAAACAATATCCCACAATCATGGAAGGTGCATTAAAAATGAAAGAAATATCATACATACATGCTGAAGCTTATCCTGCTGGAGAATTAAAACATGGACCATTAGCAATTATAGATAAAAATATACCTATTATAATAACAGCTGAAAAAAATAAAATGTTAAATAAAATAAGAATAAGTATAGAAGAAATTAATGCAAGAGGAGGAATAATATATATATTAGCAGATCAAACAATTAAATTTAATAATAAAAAAAATATAACAATCATTCCTTTACCACACATAAACAGTATAATATCACCTATAATATACACTATACCACTTCAATTATTAGCTTATCATGTTGCAATAATAAAGGGTACTAATATTGATCAACCAAGAAATTTAGCTAAATCAGTAACTGTAGAATAAAAAATAAATTGATATTTGGTGGAGCTGGCGGGATTCGAACCCGCGTCCGAAAAAAACTAATATCCAAAATACTACATATTTAGTCTATATCTAAATTCATTTAAAATATGTTTATAGACAAACTATATAATAAATTAACTTTGAAATTAAATTTACGTACAATAACCAAAGTAATTATTCATTACGTTATCTCTTTAAATAAATCCTTTATATCTTTACACACAAAGAGAATGTATAAGAAAGGAGCACAACAGCACTTTAGGCTGCTAATGCATAACCACTATTATATTTTCCAACTACTATTTTAACGGTTTTTTACAAGACCTACCGCATCTTGATATGCATTCAAAATATCAATTATCTTCGTCAAATCCATAATCAGCCCCAAAATATAATTTTAATTTCTCTTTATAAGACGTTCTTTATATCTATTCCAATCACGTTGTTTAATAGCATAACGTTTATCTTTAAGTTTCTTACCAATTCCAATCCCTATATTTAATTTACACCAAGATCTTTTCCAAAACAATGAAATTACAACTAAAGTATGTCTATTTTTATTCAAATTACCATATAAAAATTCTAATTCATTTTTAGATAAAAGCAACTTACGATAACGACTTAAATTTAAATTATCACTTTTTATATTAAACAAAGGTTGTATATGCAAACCTACAACAAAAGCTTCCCCATTTATTATTGTAACATAACTATTATTAATATTAACCTTATTTAATCTTAAAGACTTAACTTCCCATCCTTGTAATACCAACCCTGCTATTAAATTATCTTTGATAAAATAATTATATAATATATTTTTATTTTTACAAATAACCTGTCTATCTAAAATCACCATATTTAAAAAAATAAATAAAAAAAAACTATCAAAAAAATTATGAATATAATATCACCTAAAAAAAATAAATCAATCAATAATTATATAATAAATAAATAATACATAATTAAATATAGAAAACAAATTAATATATAAATAAATATATCTAAGATTAAAAATTTTTTTTAACCAATTTAATTTATTTCTTAATATATCGAAATAATTATAATTAAGAGATATATAAAATTAACACTATAATTAGTACGTTTTATTAAAATATGTAAATTATTACCAATTAATAACCTTATATCTTTGTTATCACAATAAATTTTAAATAGATATTTAGATCTATTTATGTATAAATCAATAATAATTAACACTAATAATAATTGGTCTAGTAGAAAAAATATGAAGAAAAATAGATAATATAGATATAACATTTAATAAGGGTAAAATAATAAAATCTCCAACTGATAAAAAGTAAAAAGTAAAAACTGTAGATATAGAAACAATTAAACCATCTAATTGCTGTGAAAAAGCAAAACATTTATCTATAAAAACTTTATGTTTAATCATATGAGCAATTTTATTAGAATATAATATTAATTCATAATAATATCATAACCCAAAAAATTATTTTTTTCATATACAGATATTTCTAACATAAATCTTCTATCTAAAATAAATTTACTATCTAATACATTAATTAAATCTTGTTTATAATTAATTAAATTTAAATCAGTTAAAAAACCTAAATCATCTTATATTTATACCAACAACTTTAATATTATATTTTAATAACACTTTTAAAACCCTTAACATACTAAAATCACCAACAACAACTATAGCTAAATCATAAAATTTTCCTATCTTAAATAAACTTATTATCTTAATAACTCTTCTTAAAGATAATATAGAAACTGTTTTTTTCAAAAATTACTTTATACCTAAATTAATTAACCAATAAAATAGTTTTTTCATATATACCTAATGAATTAAAAAATCTAGTAATTACTATAATACCAATATAATTACATTTGATTTCATAAAATATAAAAATCCTTAATTTAATTAATAACTAAATTTATTTATATAAAATAAAAATTTATTATTGAAAGAAAAATTCTTATCCCCATTATTAAGCATAACAAATGGAATGAAAATTATATACATGGATAATTTTATGGAAAAGAATAAAAATAAAGAAAAAAAAATAGAAAAAGAAAATACAAAAAATATTGAAAATAAAAATGAAAAAATAAAAAAAATAAAAAATAAAAAATTAATTAAAAAATTAAAAAAAAAATTAAAAAAGAAAAAAGAAAAAATAAAAGATATTCAATTAAGAACACAAGCAGAAATTGAAAATATTAATCGAAGAAACAATCAAAATATAGAAAAAATACATAAATTTGCACTAGAAAAATTCATTAATGAACTATTACCAGTTGTAGATAATTTAGAAAGAACATTAAAAGCAAATAAAAAAAATAACAAAAAACTACAACCTATAATGAAGGGAATAAAACTAACATTAAAATCACTATTTGATGTAATGTCAAAATTTGGTGTAAAAAATATTTCAGAAAGAAATGTACTTTTTAATCCTAAAATTCATCAAGCAATAATAATGGAAAAATCAGATGAAATTGAAACTAATAAAATTATTAAAATAATGCAACCAGGATATATACTTAATGGAAGATTATTAAGACCAGCTATGGTTATAGTTTCAAAATAATAGAAAAATTTATAAAACCCAGTCAATTGGATTAATATTTTTATTTACTAAAAATTTATTAGCTTTTATAAAATGATTACATCCTAAAAAACTAATATTTGCAGACATAGGTGATGGATGAGATGATGTTAAAACATAATGTTTATTTAAATTAATTAAATTTATTTTTTTTTGTGCATAATTACCCCATAGCAAAAATACTACATTATTTTTATATTTACTAATAAAATAAATGACAATATCCGTAAATCTTTGCCAACCTATATGAGAATGAGAATTAGCTTTTCCGGCTTCAACAGTTAAAATAGAATTAAGTAAAAATACACCTTGTTTTGCCCAATTATATAAATAACCATGACTTGGCATATTAAAATTCAAAAAACTATAATACAATTCTTTATAAATATTTTTTAAAGAAGGAGGTATTCTAACTCCTATATTAACAGAAAATGCTAAACCATTAGCTTGATTATATCCATAATATGGATCTTGACCTAAAATTACTACTTTTAATTTATCAAATTCTGTAAAACGAAAAGCATTGAAAATGAATCTTTTGTTAGGATAAAAATTTTTACCAAGAGATAATTCTTTATTCAAAAAATAAAATATATTTCTAAAATATTTTTTAGATTTTTCTAAATAAAATAAATCTTTCCATTTTAATAATACATTCATTATGATATAAAATAAATTTATAGAAATCATTAAATATATATATTACAATAAAATCTTAATTATAAAAATATAAAATGAAAAAAGTAATAATAGCTATGTCAGGAGGAGTAGATTCTTCAGTTTCTGCATGGATTCTTAAAAACAAAGGATATCATGTAGAAGGATTATTTATGAAAAATTGGGAAGAAGATGATAATAAAAATTATTGTAATTCAAAAAAAGATCTTCAAGATACTGAAACAATATGTGAACAACTAAAAATTAAATTACACAAAATGAATTTCTCAATAGAATATTGGAATAATGTCTTCAAGAATTGTATTTCAGAATATAAATTAGGAAAAACACCAAATCCTGACATAATATGTAATAAAGAAATAAAATTTAAATTATTTTTAAAATTTGCATTAAATAAAATGAATGCAGATTATATAGCAACAGGTCATTATGCAAGAACTAAAATAATAAATAAAAAATACTCTTTACTAAAAGGAATAGATAAAAAAAAAGATCAAAGTTACTTCTTATATACAATAAAAAATTATCAAATTAAAAAAATATTATTTCCAATAGGACATTTAAAAAAAATAGAAGTAAGAAAAATAGCAAATAAACTTAATTTCATTAATGCAAATAAAAAAGATTCAACCGGAATTTGTTTCATAGGAAAACGTAAATTTATAAATTTTATAGAAAAATATATACCAAACAAAATAGGTAAAATAATAGACATAAACAATAATACCATTGGAAAACATAAAAATGCAATGTACTATACATTAGGTCAAAGAAAATGGTTAGGAATAGGAGGAATAAAAAATAAAAAAAATAGTCCATGGTATGTAATAGATAAAGATATTAAAAAAAATACATTAATTGTAGACCAAAATAGATATACACCATATTTACAATCAAAAAGTTTAATTTTAAATAAAATACATTGGATAAATAAAGAAAAAATCAATTTAAATTTAGAGTATGAAATAAAAGTAAGATATAACCAAAAAAGTACAAAATGTAAAATTAAAAAAAAAAAAAATAAAGAAATTAAAGTTAAATTTAAAAATCCAATAATAGCAGTTACACCAGGACAATCAATTGTTTTTTATTTTAATGATATTTGCTTAGGAGGAGGTATAATAAAAAAAAATATACCAATAAAGAAATATAATATTAAAATTAACAATTATTCAAAAAATATAAAATAATAATTAATTATTAAATACATTTATATAAAAAAATATATAAATAAAACAAAACTTTAAAAAATCAATATATATGAAATTAAAAAACAAATTATATGCAATATCACCAATAGATGGAAGATATTCAAATCAAGTAAATGAAATACGTGAAATATTTAGTGAATATGCACTATTTAAATATAGAATAAAAGTTGAAATATTATGGTTAGAAAAGCTATCAACCATACCAGAAATAAAAGAAATACCCAATTTAAATAAAAAAACAAAAACAAAACTATATAATATAATTAAAAATTTTAATATAAAAAATGCTAAAAAAATTAAAAAAATTGAAAATATAACAAATCATGATATAAAAGCATTAGAATATTTTTTAAAAAAAGAAATATCTAAAATTAATGAACTAAAAAAAAATATTGAATTTATACACTTTGCATGTACCTCAGATGATATTAATAATTTAGCATATGCACTTATGCTAAAAAAAGCAAAAAAAAATATATTTATTCCTTATTGGAATAAAATAATACAAAAAATTAAAAAATTAGCAAAAAAATATATAAAAACAGCATTATTAACATATACTCACGGACAAGTAGCTAGCACATCTACAATCGGTAAAGAAATGACTAATTTTATTTATCGTATGGAAAGACAAAAATATCAACTTAAAAATATAAAAATATTAGGAAAAATGAACGGTACTGTAGGTAATTACAATGCACATTTAGCAGCATATCCGAATATTAATTGGAATAAAATCAGTAAAGAATTTGTAAACTCTTTAAAAATAACATGGAATCCATATACAACACAAATTGAACCTCATGATTACATATCAGAATTACTAACATGTATAATAAGATTTAATATAATTAATATTAATCTTGTAAGCGATATATGGAGATATATTTCCATAAAATTTTTTATTCAAAAATATAAAAAAGAAGAAGTAGGATCATCTATAATGCCATACAAAATCAATCCTATTGATTTTGAAAATGCCGAAAGTAATCTAAAATTATCAAATAGCATAATGCAACATTTAAGTATTAATCTTCCAATATCAAGATGGCAAAGAGACTTAAGAGATTCTACACTACTACGTAATATAGGACTATCATTTGCATATTCAATAATAGCATATAAAAAAATAATAAAAGGAATATCAACACTAAAAATAAATAAAAAATACATAAAAAAAAAAATAAATGAAAACTGGCAAATATTAACAGAAGCAATACAAACTACTATGCGTAGTTATAAAATAAAAAAACCATATGAAAAATTAAAAAAAATAACAAGAGGCAAAAAAATAACTAAAAAACAAATAAAAAAAATAATAAATAAATTATCCATACCACAAAAAAAAAGAAACAAATTAAAAAAAATAACTCCAGAAAATTATATCGGAAATGCAATAAATTTAACTAAAAATATGGAAAAATATATAAATAAATTAAAAAATAAATAAAATAAATTAAGATAAAAAATTATTTTAATAAATAAAAAAAAATAAATTTATAAAATAAATAAAAATAATATTTTTAATATAAATATTTTAAGAATAAAATATTTTAAAATAAAATAATTTAATAAAAAATTATAAATCCATATTATAAATAGAGTCATTAATATGATAAAAAAAAATTCAAAAAAAATATTAATGAAATTAGTAAATATAAATAAATTATATAAAAAAAAAAAAATAATAACTAATTTCAATATGAATATATATTATGGAGAATTTTTAACAATATTAGGACCATCAGGTTGCGGTAAAACAACAATATTACGTTTAATATCCGGGTTAGAAAAAGCAAATACAGGAAATATTTTTTTAAATAATAAAAATATTACAAATACACCAGCAGAAAATAGAAACATAAATACAGTATTTCAAAATTATGCATTATTCCCTCACATGTCTGTATTTGAAAATATAGCATTTGGACTTAAAATACAAAAAATTACAAAAAAACAAATAATAAAAAGAGTAAATGAATCATTATCTATGGTACAACTAGAAAACTTTAAAAAAAGATATCCCAATCAATTATCGGGAGGAGAACAACAAAGAGTAGCAATTGCAAGAGCTGTAATAAATAGACCTAAAATTTTACTATTAGATGAACCACTATCCGCATTAGATTATAAATTAAAAAAAAAAATGCAAAACAAATTAAAATACCTACAAAGAGAGCTAAAAATAACATTTATTCTAGTAACACACGATCAAGAAGAAGCATTAAGTATTTCAGATAGAATATTAGTAATAAAAAATGGTCATATTGAACAAGAAGGAACTCCAAGAGAAATATATGAAAAACCAAATAATATATTCGTAGCTAAATTTATTGGAGAAATTAATATATTTAATACAGAAGTATTAAAAATAATAAATAAAAAAAAAATTATGGTTGAAATAGATGGAAAATTCTTTATTCTAAAAATAAAATTTAAAGCTATAATAGGACAAAAAATACATATTCTATTAAGACCAGAAGATTTAAGAGTTGAAGAAATAAACAATAAACAAAAAACAAACAAACTTATTGGGTATGTACGTGAAAGAAACTATAAAGGTATGACCCTTGAATCTACAGTAGAACTTGAAAATGGTAAAATAATTACAGTAAGCGAATTCTTCAATGAAGACGATCCAAACGTAGATCACAACTTAAATCAAAAAATGGCAGTAAGTTGGGTAAAAAATTGGGAGGTTATACTGCCATATGAAAATAAAAAATAATTTTAGTCTCCTGAAAAAAATAATAATCATAATAATATTAATTTGGCTAATAACATTTATATTTTTACCAAATATAATCTTAATTATTACAAGTTTTCTTACTAGAGATAATATACATTTTATTAATAAAACCATTACATTAAATAATTACAAAAAATTATTAAATCCAATATACAGTAAAATTTTATTACATTCATTTGATTTAGCAATAATATCTACAATATGTTGTTTATTGATTGCATATCCATTTTCATGGTATTTAACCAAACTAAAAAAAAAAATAAGATCTTTTATGATATTTTTAATAATAATACCATTTTGGACTAATTCTTTAATAAGAATATACAGCTTAAAAATATTTATTAGTACAAATGGAATACTAAATAAATTTCTATTAAAGTTACATATAATTAAAGAACCATATCATATAATATTTACTTCACAAGCCATAATTATTGGGTTAATATATATACTATTACCATTTATGGTTTTACCACTTTATTCTAATTTAGAAAAAATGGATAAAAGCTGTTTAGAAGCAGCAAAAGATCTTGGAGCTACAAAAATACAAAGATTTATAAAAATAATTTTACCATTATCTATTCCGGGTATATTAACAGGATGTATCTTAGTACTTTTATCAGCAATGGGACTCTTTTATATCTCTGACTTATTAGGAGGAGCAAAAAACTTACTAATAAGTAATATAATAACTGATCAATTCATAAAAATAAGAGATTGGCCTTTTGGTGCTGCAACTAATATAATGCTAACTATAATAATAGGTTTTATATTAATAATATATCTCAAAACAATAAATCTTTTAAAAAAAAATAATGAATAATTTATTAAAAAATTCATTTATATTAATAATATACTGTTGGTTATATATACCAATCATAATTCTTATAACTAATTCATTTAATAAATCAAGATTTGGAATTAACTGGGAAGAATTTAGTTTTAAATGGTACACAGTTTTAGCAAATAACAGTAGTTTGATTGAAGCAACAAAATATTCTCTAATAATAGGAATAATATCCGCTACTATTGCAACAATTATAGGATTGATAACAGCAATAGTGATATATTATCAAAATAATTGTTTTAAATCTTTTATAACAACAATGCTCTTTATAATTATAATATCACCAGATATTGTTATGGCTATTTCACTTTTATTATTTTTTACCTTATTCAATATTTCACTAGGATTTTGGTCATTATTATTTTCTCATATAACTTTTTCATTACCATTTACAACAATAACAATATATTCAAGATTAAACGGATTCGATAATAAAATATTAGAAGCAGCGAAAGATCTTGGAGCCAATATCATAATAATAATATACAAAATTATTATACCTATAGCTATTCCAGGAATAATAGCTGGATGGTTATTAAGTTTTACCTTATCAATAGACGATGTAGTGATATCTTTTTTTGTATCTAGTCCACAATTTGAAGTATTACCGATAAAAATTTTTTCAATGGTAAAATTAGGAATATCACCAGAAATAAATGCTTTAGGAACTATTCTATTATCTACAACTATAATATTAGCTGGCATAAGCCAATTACTATTATATAAAAAAGGAATATTAAATGAATAAATTATTATTTATTATAATACTCATTATATCATTAATAACCAACTGTAAAGAAATAAAAAAAAATACACTATATTTTTATAATTGGAGTGAATATGTACCAACAGAAATACTTGAACAATTTACAAAAGAAAGTGGAATAAAAGTAATTTATTCAACATATGATTCTAATGAAGATATGTATATAAAATTAAAAACTTACAAAAAAATACCTTACGATTTAATAGTACCATCAACATATTTTGTAGCTAAAATGAAAAATGAAGGTATGTTAAAAAAAATAAACAAAAAAAAAATTCCTAATTTATATTTTATAGATAAAAATTTACTAAATAAACCATTTGATCCTCAAAATAAATATTCAATACCGTATATATGGGGAGCAACTGCAATAGGAATAAATAGTGATAAAATTGATTATAAAAAAATAACATCATGGAAAGATTTATGGAAAAAAGAATATAAAAATAGCATTCTATTAATAAATGATGCAAGAGAAGTTTTTCATATGGCACTATTAAAATTAGGTTATTCTGGTAATACTACAAATAAAAAAAAAATACAAGAAGCATATAAAACACTAAAAATACTTATGCCAAACGTATTAACCTTTAATTCAGATAATCCCAGCAATCCTTTTATTGAAGGAGATATAAATATCGGAATGATATGGAATGGATCAGCATATACAGCAAAATTAGCACATGTACCATTAAAATTAATATGGCCCAAGGAAGGAAGCATATTGTGGATGGACAATTTATCAATTCCAATTAATGCAAAAAATATAGAGGGAGCATTAAAAATGATAAATTTTTTATTAAGACCAGATATATCTGCTAAAATTGCTATATCTACAGGATACTTAACTCCAAATATAGAAGCTAAAAAAATATTACCTAAAACTATGTCAAATAATAAATTTTTATATCCTTCAAATAAAATGATTAATAAAGGAGAATGGCAAAATGATGTAGGTGATATAAGTAATTTATATGAACAATTATTTCAAAAATTAAAAATAACATCATATTAACATATAATAATTAATTAACATTAATAAAATCAGTAAAATTACCAAGAAACATTTTAACTGAAAAATTAATAGATTCACTCAATGTAGGATGAGCATGTATAGTCAAAGATATATCTTCAGCATCACATCCCATTTCTATTGCCAAAGATAATTCTCCTAATAACTCACTGCTATTAGCACCAATTATAACACCTCCTATAATTTTATTTGTTCTTTTATCAAATATCAATTTAGTAATACCTTTTGTAGAATTTATAATTATTGATTTACCAGATGAAGACCACGGATATAATGATACTTGATAAGGAATATTATTTTTTTTACAATCTTTTTCTGTCATACCAACCCAAGACAACTCAGGATCAGTATACAAAATACAAGGAATAATCCTAGGATTAAAATAATGTTTAAAACCTGCAATAACCTCAGATGCTACATATGCTTCATGTATACCCTTATGAGCCAGCATAGGGTAACCAACTACATCACCAATAGCATATATATTAGAATTACTAGTGCGCATTTGATCATCAACTTTAATAAAATTATTATCATCAAGTTCAACACCTGCTTTATCTAAAGCTAACAATTTAGTATTAGGATATCTCCCAATAGATACTAATACATTAGAATAAAATTTTGAACTAATATCAGATGAAGGACTCTGCATAAAAACCAAAAAACCATTATCCCTATTTTCAATAGAAATAATTTTAGTATTTTTAATAATATTGATTTTATTTTTCATAGATTTTAAAAAAAAATCAACAACATCAATATCTAACATTGACATAATTTTATTTGATATATCAACAACATCAACAATAGATCCAAAAGAACTATAAATATTAGCTACCTCTAACCCAACAATACCACAACCAATTATAAGCAATTTATCAGGAATATTTTTTATTAAAACAGCATCATTAGAATACCAAAGTTTTGAATCATCATTAACAATAGATAATTTAATAGGAGAAGATCCAGTAGCTATAATAGCATATTTAAATTTAACAATAATGTTATTATTATTAACATCATTAACAATTATACTATTATCAGAAATAAATTTACCTACTCCATAAATAACATTAATCCTTTTAACTAAAGCTAACTTACTTAAATTAAAAGATAATCTATTAATAATTTTATTCTCCCATGAATATAATTTACTAATATTAATATTAATATTAGTATCAATAATACCATTATTAGATAAATCACTAAAAATATTTAATGTTTTTGATATATGCAACAATGCTTTTGTAGGAATACAACCAAAATTTAAACATACTCCACCTAAACGAGAATATGATTCTATCAAAGTCGTTTTTAAACCTAAATCAGAACAACGAAAAGCAGATGTATATCCAGCTGGGCCAGAACCTATTACCAATACTTCAGTATTCTTTTCCATATAAACTAAATCCTCATAATATTAATTTACATAAAATTATAAAAAATATATTTTAAAATTAATATATTAATAAATAAATAAAATATTAAATTATATAATTAATCTACGAATATCAGACATAAAATAATCTATTAAACACATAAATTCACCAGCATCAACACCATTAATAACTCTATGATCATAAGATAAAGAAAATGGTAAAATTGTCCTGGGAATAATTTTATTTAAAACAAATACAGGTTTTACTAAAATTTTTGATATACCTAAAATAGCTACTTCTGGAAAATTAATAATTGGTGTAAAAAATATTCCACCTAACTTACCTAAACTAGAAACAGTAAAACTACCACCCTGACAATCAACTTTTCTTAATTTATTAGAACGTACTTGATTAGATAAATTTGATAATTCAACAGATAAATCAATAATATTTTTTTTATCTACATTACATATAACAGGTACAAACAAACCATAAGAAGAATTTACAGCAACACCAATATTAATATATTCCTTTAATATCAAAAAACTACCATCATTTGATAAAGAACTATTAAAATTAGGCATTTTTTTTAAACTTTTCGCAATAGATTTTAATAAAAAAATAATAGGTGTTATTTTGATAAAATTTTTATCAAAACTTAATCTTTTATTTTCACTATGACGAAAAACTTCTAAATCAGTAATATCAATTTCATCAAACTGTGTAACATGAGGAATAGTATTCCATGTTTTATGTAATTTATTAGCAATATTTTTTTGTAAATCACTAATTGCTAAAAATTTTGTTTTTCCAAACTTATCAAATTCATTTTCTTTCTTTATAGATTTATTATCTTTTTTATTATTATTGATAAATCTAGATTTAATATTCAAATAATCATCTAAATCAGATTTCAATATACGACCTTTTCTACCTGAACCTTTAATGTTAAACAAATCTATATTTAATTTACGACTTAATCTACGAATTAATGGTGTAGCATATGATTTAAAATCATTTAAAAAATAATCCTTTGTTTTAGTAGATTTAAATTTATTATTATAAACTTTAGATATTTTATTATCACATATAACATCTAAGATATTAGATGAAGTTTTTAATGATGACTGTAAATTAATTTCATCACTATCAATAATAATTATAATATCATTAATTTTTACTGTATCAAAAATCTTTACCTTTATATCTTTTACAATTCCATTATATGGAGATGGAATATCAAAAGAAGCTTTTTGTGCTTCAACTACAAATATTATTTGTTCAAATTTAATTGAATCACCAATATTTACTAAAATATCAACCACATCAACTTCATTAACACCTGCAATATTAGGTAATTTTATATCAATAAGCATATATTATTTTCTCTTTCAAAATAAACGAGGATTTATTTTATTAACATCAATACCAAAAAGATCTATAGCATGATTAAAAAAAATAGAACTAATATCTTTCAATTGAACTAATATACTTAACACACAAATCACAATATAAGGATAACTTATTTCAAAATAATTACGTAAATTAAAACGACTATCAGACATTCCAAAACCATCTGTACCTAATACAAAATATTTATCACTAGGAACATAACTAGAAATTTGTTCAGCAAATAATTTTATATAATCAGTTACTGCTAAAGCTGGAAAACTATTCATAACACATGATATATAAGAACTTTTATTAACATCATTAGGATGTAATAAATTCCATCTAGCACAATCTTGACCATCTCTAGCTAATTCTGTAAAAGATGTAACACTATAAACATCAGATGCTATATCATATCTATTAGATAAAATCCTAGCTGCCATACGAACATGTTGCAAAATAGAACCAGAACCTAATAATTGAACTGAACTTTTACTACCATTTAATGTTTCTAATTTATAAATACCTTTTTTTATACCATACTCAGAATTAGGGGGCATACTAGGCATATGATAATTTTCATTAAAAGTTGTAATATAATAGTATACATTTTCATGATTAGGACCATACATTCTTAATAAACCATCATAAATAATAACAGCTATTTCATACGAATAAGCTGGGTTATATGAAATACAATTAGGAATTGTCAAAGAATAAATATGACTATGACCATCAGCATGTTGTAAACCTTCACCATTTAATGTTGTTCTTCCAGATGTACCACCTATTAAAAACCCTTTCGCTTGTTGATCACCTGCCGCCCAAAGTGAATCACCAACTCTTTGAAAACCAAACATAGAATAATAAATATAAAAAGGTATCATAGTTAAATTATTAGTACAATAAGACGTTGAAGCAGATATCCAAGAAGAAATGGCACCTAATTCATTTATACCCTCTTGTAGTATTTGACCATTTTTATCCTCTTTATAATAAAAAGTTTCATTGTAATCTTGAGGAATATATTTTTGACCATTAGAATTATAAATACCAATTTTACGAAACAAACCTTCCATACCAAAAGTTCTTGCTTCATCTGCTACAATAGGAACAACTCTATCCTTAATAGAATAATTTCTTAAAATAATATTTAATATACGAATAAAAGCAATTGTAGTAGATATTTTTTTATTTTGTTTTTTCAATAAAGATTTAAAATCTGATAATTTAGGTAAAATTAATTTATCTTTTAAATTATACATATTTCTATTAGGCAAATAACCACCTAAAACTTTACGTCTATCATGTAAATATTCATATTCATCACTACCCTTAGCAAATTTTACAAATAATAAATTACTAATACCATTATTATCTATTGAAATCTGCAAATTATCTCTTATAGAACATAAATCATCAAAACTTATATCTTTTACCTGATGAGAAATATTCTTACTTTCGATATTTGATGTTAAACCATATCCTTTAACAGTATGAAATAAAATTACGACTGGTTTATTTTTCACAACCTGTGCTTTCTTAAAAGCTGCATATATTTTTTTGTAATCATGTCCTCCTCTAACAAGATTAAAAATATCTATATCTGTGATATCCTTGACTAAATCTTTTGTTTCAGAATATTTACCAAAAAAATGTTCACGAATATACATACCATTTTTAGATTGTAAAGTTTGATATTCTCCATCTACTGTTTCATTCATCAATTTAATTAATTTGCCATTAACATCTTTTTTTAATAATGGATCCCAATTTGAACCCCATATAACCTTAATTACCTCCCAACCAGCACCCAAAAAAAAATTTTCTAATTCCATAATAATCTTACCATTACCATAAACCGGACCATCTAATCTTTGTAAATTGCAATTTATAACAAATATAAGATTATCCAATTTATCACGAGAAGCTATATTTATTGCTCCTTTAGATTCAGGTTCATCCATCTCACCATCTCCTAAAAAAGCATAAACAGTTCTTTTAGATGTATCATCTAAACCACGATTATACAGATATTTTAAAAATTTAGCCTGATAAATAGCATTTAACGCACTAAGACCCATAGAAACTGTAGGAAATTGCCAAAAATTAGGCATTAATTTTGGATGTGGGTAAGAAGAAATTCCATTACCACATATTTCTTGACGAAAATTATTTAACTGAATTTCAGTCAATCTATTTTCCAAAAAAGCTCTAGAATATATACCAGGAGAAATATGGCCTTGAAAATAAACTAAATCACCGATATTATCATCACCATAAATACGAAAAAAATGATTAAAACAAACTTCATATATATGTGCAACAGATTGAAATGAAGATAAATGACCACCCAAATCTAATTTCTTTCTAGAAGCCCTTAATACAATCATGATAGCATTCCATCTGACAGCTGAACAAATACGATCTTCTATAACAATATTACCAGGATATATTGGTTCTTCTTCAACAGATATAGTATTTATATAATTAAATTTATTTAAATAATCATTAAAATGTTCATTTCTAAATATAACTTTTGATATTTTATTAAGTAAATATTTGGCACGTTCAATACCATCATTATGAATAACAGACTTTATTGATTCCAACCATTCAATAGTTTCAATAGAATCAATATCATTAAATTCTGAATTTACCAAAGTTAATACCTTAATTTATGATAAAACATAAATAAATTTAAAAATATTATACAGATTTTTAAAAAAAATTTATATAATAATATTTAATAATTAATTTTTTAATATATATTAATATAAAATTTAAATTTTATATTAATAAAATATTATTAAATATTATAAATAATACATCTATATTGGTAAAAATATATGAATTTTAACAAAAAAAAAAATAATAATAAAAAAACAAATAAAATAAATGTTGTTATTGAAATATCTGCAAATAGCAACCCAATAAAATATGAAATGAATAAAAAAAATAAAACATTATATGTTGATAGAATAATATATACTCCTATGTTTTATCCATGCAATTACGGTTATATAAAAAATACATTATCACTAGATGGTGACCCTATTGATGCAATGGTTATTACTCAATACTCATTAATTCCAGGATGTATCATAAATATCAGACCAATTGGATTACTTAAAATGGAAGATGAATCTGGAAAAGATTTTAAAATAATATCTGTACCGACAAATAAAATTACAAATGAATATAATAATATAAAAGATATAAATGATTTATCTAATTTCAAAAAAAATCAAATAAAATATTTTTTTCAACACTATAAAGACTTAGAAAAAAATAAATGGGTTAAAATAATTGGATGGATGGATGTTAAATATGCACAAGAAGAAATAATAAAAGCATATACAAGATATAAAAAATAAAATAATTAAAAATCTTATTATTTATTATTTTAAATAAAATAAATATTTTATTTAAAATAAAATATGAATAAAATATTAAAAGTAATAAAAACTTAAATTAATAAAATAATTAAAAATTAATATTTATTTTATATTTTTAAATTAAAAATATAAAATATAAATATTAGTAATTTAAAAACTAATTTTAAAAGGATAAAAAATGAAAAATAAATTACCATCATTTATTGATATGTATAATAAAATAATAAATATACCATCAATCAGTTCAAGTGATAAAAAATTAGATACAAGCAACAAAAATATAATAAATATTTTAGCAGAATGGTTTAATAATTTAGGATTTACAATAGATATACAATATATACCAAATACAAAAAATAAATTTAATATGCTCGCAAAAAGTCACAACGGAGAAAATGGTTTACTGTTAAGCGGACATACTGATACTGTTCCCTACGATGAAAAACAATGGACAAAAGATCCATTTAAAATTACAGAATACGATAATAAAATATATGGATTAGGAACAACAGATATGAAAGGATTCTTTGTATTTATATTAGAAATATTAAAAAATATCAATATTAAAAAATTTAAAAAACCACTATATATTTTAGCTACCGCTGATGAAGAAACTTCAATGTCAGGAGCAAGACATTTTTCTGATGTAACATCCATAAATCCAAATTTTGCAATAATAGGCGAGCCAACAGAATTAAAACCTATTAATTCACATAAAGGACATATTTCAAAAATAATTAAAATCAAGGGAAAATCAGGACATTCAAGTAATCCAAATTTAGGTATAAATTCCATAGAAATAATGAATAAAATAATAAACACCTTATTAAAATTAAAAAAAAAACTAAAAACAGATTACAATGATAATACATTTACAGTACCATATCCTACTCTAAATTTAGGACATATATATGGAGGCAACGCGGTAAATAGAATTTGTTCATATTGTCATTTACACATTGATATAAGACCAATACCAAATATTAATACAAAACAAATAAACGAAATATTAAATAATACTTTAAAACCTATAAATAAAAAATGGGGCAATATAATTACTATACAAGATTTAAATCCACCAATACCAGGATTTAAATATAATAATAAATACAAATTATTAAAAAAAATTGAAGAAATATTAAAATGTAAAAAAACAAAAAAAGTAAATTATTGTACAGAAGCACCGTTTATACAAAAAATATGTCCTACAATAATTTTAGGCCCGGGATCTATAAAACAAGCTCATAAACCAAACGAATTTATTGATAATTCATATATAAAACCTACTAAAAAAATATTTAAAAAAATAATAAATAAATTTTGTCATATTAAATAATTTTAATACAATTAAAAAAATACTTATTCTACAAAATAAATAAGATATAAAATTTAGTTAATTAAAAATATATGAAACAAATTAATTCTGATATATTAAGAAAAAATAAATACATTTAAAAAATAGAAGGATAATATTTGAATATTTTACATAAATTACTGTATGCACTATTACAACAAGATTTTAATACTCTATCTAATACAAATTATACATGGATTATTTATTCTATATTATTCATAATCATTTTTTTAGAAAATGGATTAATACCAACAGCTTTTCTCCCTGGAGATAGTTTATTAATACTTGTAGGTATATTAGTAACAAAAAAAATAATAAAAATACCATCAATAATATTAACATTAACAATGGCTACAATATTAGGTTGTTGGTTAGGTTATATCAATGGTAAATTTTTTAGTAATACAAAAATAATAAAATTATGGATATCGAATATACCAAAAAAAACATATAATAAAACAAATAAATTGTTTAATAAATATGGATTATCTGCAATGATTATAAGTAAATTTATTGCTTTTATAAGAACTTTATTACCTATTATAATTGGAATGTCACAAATAAAATATAAAAAATTTCAAATTTATAACGTAATAAGCTCTTTTATATGGGTAATAACATTAATAATAGTTGGGTCATTATTAAGTAATATGCCTATATTTTTAATATATAAAAAAAAAATAATACTATTTTTAACTATTTTACCAATATTAATATTTATAATTGGATTAATAATATTGATATATACCATTATAAAAAAAAAAATATTTAATTCTTTAAAAATTAAAAAAATTATTACAAAAAATATATTTTTAAAAATTTTTATTCATTATATTATAAAAAATAAATATAAAATATTTCAAAATTCATTAATAAAACATAAAAAGGAATTAAATTTATTATATGATACATAAATATAACATTTATAATGGAATAATAAATTTATTATTAAATATTTGTATAAATATTAAAACTTTACCAAAATATTTAAACAAAATTAAAAAAAAACAAAAAATAATATATATTTTACAAAAAAAATCAAAAATAGATCTATTAATTTTAAAAAAACAATGTTATAAACAAAAATTACCTGATCCTACGGAATCAATAAAAATTAACAATAAAAAAATACCTAGATGCATATTTATAAATAATACAAATAATAAATTTCTATTTTATATAAAAAATAAAAAAAACATTGAATTAATTAATAAATATATAAAACTAGAAAAAAAAAATTTTAATTTAAATTTTAAAATCTTACCAATATTAATATTTATAGGCAGAAAACCTAAATATAAAAAAAATAAAAACTATAAAAATAAAAATATTACAAAAACTATAAAAATAATAAAAAAAATTTTACAAATAATATGGATAGGAAAAGAAACATTTATTATCTTCTCTAAAGAAATATCTCTCAAAAATATTTCATTAAAAAATATTTCAAAAAGATTATTAATTAAAAAATTAATTTATAAAATAAATACAAATTTTAACAAACAAAAATTTGCAACAATTGGTCCTAACATAATAAAAAGAAATAAACTTTTCAAAAAAATATTAAAATCTAAAACTATCAAAAAAAAAATAAACAAAGAAATTAAAAAAAAAAATAAAAAACAAAAAAAAATTAAGAGTTTCACTCTATCAATTATCAAAGAAATAGCAACTAATTTTTCATATGAAATGATTAGAATAGTAAATAGAATAATGAAAATAATATGGAATAAAACCTTTGATAAAATAATTATAAATGGAAACAAAAAAATATGTAAATTAGCATATAAAGGAAATAAAATAATATATTTACCATGCCATAAAAGCCATATAGATTATCTTATATTATCTTATGCAATATATCATCAAGGACTTTCAATACCATATATAGCAGCAGGAACAAATTTAAATTTTTGGCCAATTGGGTATTTATTTAGAAAACTAGGAGCGTTTTTTATTCGTAGGACATTTATTGGTAACAAATTATATTCAATTATATTTAAAGAATATTTAATAAAATTAATAAAAAGAGGACATTCTATAGAATATTTCATTGAAGGTAGCAGATCAAGAACAGGTTATCTATTAAAACCAAAAACGGGAATATTAACAATAACAATAAAATCTCTATTAAAAAATATCAACAAACCAATAATATTGGTACCCATCTACATAAATTATGATCATATAATGGAAGTAAAAACTTATACAAAAGAAATGTCAGGTCATTTAAAAAAGAATGAAAACATATTACAAATACTAAAAGGAATAAAAAACATAAAAAATATGAAAAATTTTGGTAATAGCTATATAAATTTTGGTGAACCATTAAACCTAATAAAATATTTAAATAAAAACGTTAAAGAATGGAAACAAAATTTAAATTTTAGCAAATCAAAAAATCCTAACTGGCTAATACCTACAGCTAAAAACATAGCAAATAATATTATGAATAGAATAAATGCTGCAGTTGCTGCAAATTCAACAAATTTATGTGCTATTATATTACTTTCGGTAAAAAAATACCAGATAAATAAAATAAAAATGATAGAACAAATAAAATGTTACATAAAACTATTCAAAACAGTACCATACTCTAAATATTTTACATTTCCAAAAGAATCAGCGAAAAAAATTTTAAATAAAGCCATAAAAACTAATAAATTTAGATTAAAAAAAAATAAAAATTGTGATTTAATAACTTTAAATGAAAATATAAATATTTTAAACTATTATAAAAATAATATTCAACACATTTTTATTATTCCATCACTAATAATAAAAATAATACAAAAATATAAAAAAATAAAAAAAAAAGAAATAATAGATAAAATAAATATAATATATCCTATACTAAAAAATGAATTTTATTTATATTTAAATAAAAAAAAAATTAATAAATTTATTATTTACATAATAAAAGAATTTATTAATCAAAAATTAATTATACAAAAAAAACTAATAATTTATATAAATAAAAAAAGAAATAATCAAACAAAAATATTATCCACACATATAAATGATATATTAAAAAAATATATAACAATAATTTCAATATTGAAGTTAAAACCAAATATTAATACAATAGATTTATATAATAAAAGTAAAATATTAATAAACTATCAAAACAAAAATAAAAAAATAAATAAATTTAAATTATACAATAAACAAACATTATTATCTTCATTAAAAACACTAAAAGAAATAGGATACATAAAAAACAAAAAATATAAAGAAAAAATAAAAAATACATATAACTTATTAAACAAACTAATAAAAAAAAAAATTAATCTCTAATAAATTACATAATAAAAATTAAGTAAAATTAACTTAATAAATCTAACATACTAAAAATAAATTTTTTTACTAAATTTATTTATCTTTAAAATAATACTCAATATTAATCAAATTAAAACTAATAAAAAAAATTAATATATAAAACTTTAAAATAAAATTAAAAAACTAATTTTATTATTATAAATTTATTAATTTCAATAAAAAATAAAATATCAAAATTTAAAAATAAAAAATATATGAAAAATATTCTAAAACAAAATAAAAATATTAATTATTAATATATTAAAATTAAAACTAAATATTAAATCAATAAATATTAAATTATTAAATTTATAATAATAATCTAATTAATATAAAAAAAAATAAAATAAAAGAAATATAATATTTAAACAATTGATAAATTATATAATAATTAAAAAAAAAAAAAATATAAAATTTTAAAAAATTATTATAATAAATTTATGAAATTCTACGAAATTATTAATACATTAATATTATTTGTATATTGGATATTAGTAGGATTAGTTACATTAAGAATATTAATGAAAAAAAAATCAATATCATCAACCACATCGTGGTTATTAATCGTATATATTTTACCAATAATAGGTATATTATTTTATATATTTTTAAGTGAATTAAATGTAGGTAAAAAAAGAACATCAAATTTATATAAAATTTGGTTATACGGAGTTAACTGGATAAACAATATAGATTGCAATAAAACAATTTTCAATAACAAAAATAGCTATATTGCAACTTCAATATTTAAATTATGTAAAAATATACAAGGAATTCCAGGAACAAAAGTTCACAAATTAAAAATTTTTACTTCAACAAATAATATAATAAAAAAACTAATAAGAGATATATCATCAGCAAAAAATAATATTGAAATAATGTTTTATATTTGGCAACCAGGAGGAATAGCTGATAAAGTAGCAGAAGCATTAATAATTGCTTCATGTCAAGGAATACATTGTAGATTAATGTTAGATTCAGCAGGTAGTTCTATATTCTTTCGTAGCCCATGGGTAAAAATAATGAAAGATGCCGGAATTGAAATAGTAGAAACATTAAAAATAAATATTTTAAAAATCTTTTTAAGACGAATAGATTTAAGACAACACAGAAAAATAATTATTATAGATAATTACATAACTTATACTGGAAGCATGAATTTAGTAGATCCCAAATTATTTAAAAGAAATATAGGAATAGGTGAATGGATAGATCTAATGGTAAGAATGGAAGGACCAATAGCTATAAGCATAGGTATAATATACGCTTGCGATTGGGAATTAGAAACAGGAAAAAAAATTTTACCGAATATATCTAATAAAAACAAAATTTCACATAATAAAAAATATTTAAACGGAGTACAAATAATAGCGTCAGGACCAGGATTTTCAAAAGATATTATACATCAAGTATTATTAACAGCTATTTATTCAGCAACGAAAAAAATAAATATAACTACACCATATTTTGTTCCTAGCGATGATCTACTAAATGCAATTTGCAGTGCAGCAAAAAGAGGTGTAAAAGTAAACATTATAATTCCTTACTATAACGATTCTATATTAGTAAACTGGGTAAGTAAATACTTTTTCACTGATTTACTTTCTTCTGGAGTCAATATATATCAATTTAAAAAAGGATTATTACATACTAAAAGTATATTGATAGATCATCAATTAAGTTTTGTTGGAACAGCAAATCTAGATATGAGAAGCTTATGGTTAAACTTCGAAATAACATTGGCAATAGATGATAGTAATTTCAGTAAAAATTTATCAAATATTCAAAAAGAATATATAAAATTATCAAAAAAATTAAAATTAAAAAAATGGGATAAAAGGTCATATTGGTATAAATTAATGGAAAGATTATTATTTTTTTTTCATCCATTACTATAATAACAACTTAATATTTTATATAAAAAAATATAAATTAATTAAATAAAATCATTAAATATTGTAATAAAAATAATTAAATGTAATAATAAATTTAATATTAAATCATGAAACAAATAAAAAAATAATAAAAATAAATCTTAAAATTTATAATTAATATTTATACAAATAAAATACATTTTTAAAATATTAAATAGAGATAAAAATGATAATAACATCCATTACACATATAATAGAAGGTAAACTATTAACTGAAACACACATTACTGTTAATGGATGGGTTAAAACAAAAAGAACATCAAAAATTGGAATAATATTCATATCAATGAATGATGGATCATGTTTGGAAAACTTACAAATAATAATAAAAAAAAACGTTTACAATAACAAAAATTATATATCAAAATTAACTACAGGTTGTTCTATAAAAGTTAAAGGATTAATAAAATATTCTCCAACAACAAAACAAAAATACGAAATACATGCAACAAATATCACTATATTAGGATGGGTTAAAGATCCATCATCTTATCCAATTAGCCCTAAAAAACACAGCATGGAATATTTAAGAAAAATAGCACATTTAAGACCTAGAACTAATATAATTGGAGCAATTACTAGAATAAGACATAAAATAATATATAAAATACATAAATTTTTAAATAATCATGGTTTTTATTGGATACCTACACCAATAATTACAACAACAGATACTGAAGGAAATGGTAAAATGTTTAGAGTATCTACTCTAAACAAAAATCACCTTTTATCCTCACAAAATAAAAAAGATTTTTTCAAAAAAGATTTTTTCAAAAAAGAAACTTTCTTAACAGTTTCAGGACAATTAAATGCAGAAAGCTATTCATGCGCTTTATCTAGAATATATGCTTTTGGACCAACTTTTAGAGCAGAAAATTCAAACACAAAAAAACATTTAGCAGAATTTTGGATGTTAGAACCTGAAATAGCATTTGCAAAATTAAATGATATAATAAAATTAGCAATTGACATGCTAATATATATAACAAAATCACTTTTAGATGAAAGAGATAAAGATTTATTTTTTTTTGAAAAAAAAAAAATAAAAAATAAAATAAAATTAAATAAATTAATATCTTCTAATTTTGAACAAATAGATTATAAAGAAGCTATAAAAATATTAAAAAAATCAAAAATAAATTTTAAATTACCTGTACATTGGGGAATCGATATGTCAACTGAACATGAAAAATATTTAACCGAAAAATATTTTAAAACCCCAATAATAATAACCAATTACCCAAAAAAAATAAAACCATTTTATATGAGACTAAATAAAGATAATAAAACAGTATCATCAATGGATATTTTAATGCCAGGAATTGGAGAAATTATAGGTGGATCAGAAAGAGAAGAAAGAATAAAAATTTTAGATAAAAGAATAAAAGAATCAAAACTAAATAAAAAAAAATATTGGTGGTATAGAGATCTTAGAATATACGGAACTATACCACATGCTGGTTTTGGCATGGGTATAGAGAGATTAATATCTTTTATAACAGGTGTAACAAACATAAAAGATATTGTCCCATTTCCAAGAACACCTAAAAATGCTAATTTTTAAAATATAAAATAATAAAAATATTTTAGACAAATAAATAAAATTTTAGTAAAATAAAATCTATTGAAAATGTATATTTGATCTCACAGATATACATAAAATAAAAAACTTATATAATTACCATGAGAGGTAATAAGAATGATAAAACACAATATTATCACAAAAATTTTAATTATTTCATTAATGATGAGTAATATAGTTAATGCAATAGAAATTTATAATAAAAATGGTAATAAAACCAATATTTACGGTAATATTAATATATTAAGAAAATACAGTAAAGATGAATATAATGAGGGCGATAAATCATATACAAAATTAGGTGTAAAAAATGAACATTTTATATCAAAAGATATAACCGGGTACTCTACATGGTTATACAATTTTCATACTAATTTCACAGAAAACCAATATAGATTATTTAATGGAGAAACATGTTTAGCATATGCAGGTTTAAATTTTAAAAAATGGGGATCAATAGATTATGGTCGTAATTACGGAATACTATATGATGCTCTCTCATATACAGATAAATCACCTGTAGAAAATACTCTAACAATAAAAGATAACGATAATTACCTTACAGGGCGTTCAACAAGTTTACTAACATATAGAAATAAAGATTTATTTGGTTACCTTAAAGGAGTAAATTTTGCTATACAATATGCAGGGAAAAATCTATACGATCGTTTAGAAGAAGAAAAAAATTGCAATGGATGGGGAGGTTCTTTAGAATATAAATCCGATATAGGATTAAGTACTATAGGTAGTTGGTTTAGAATAAATAGAACAGATATTCAAAAAGAAGATAATAATGGAAATAAAGCCACTGCTTATGTGCTAGGGTTGAAATATGATAAAAATAATATTTATGTAGGTGCTATGTATGGTAATACAAGAAACTTACACAGATTATATAATACTTCTCATTCAAAACAAACAAAAAATATAGAACTTATAGCACAATATAAATTCAATAATATTTACCCTTCAATATCTTTCTTGCAAAGAAAAACAAATAACTATAATGCAATAGAATTTTCTAATAATAATTTAATAATAGATAAATATATAAACTTAGGTGCTATTTACGATATAAATAAAAATATATCAGCATATGCAGATTATAGAATTAATTTAATTAAGGATAATAATACATTTGATTCTTTATACAAAGATTCAACTTATAACATATTTGCAATAGGTATGAGCTACAAATTTTAATCATAAATTCATCACAGGAAAAAACAAAATTTCCTGTGTATGAATAAAAAATAAATTAATTAAATAAATTAAATCAATTAAAAAAATAAAAAATTATGAATAATGCATATCAAAATTATATGATTTAATATGAAATATAACAAAAGGAACACTAATATTATTCTTCTTAAATTCTTCTAAAATAAGATAATTTAACATATTTCTTAAAGGCATTCTATGACCCATTTCAGCAACATGTACTCGTAATTCAAATAACTGAACACCATATTGTAAATCCACTAAATATGCTTCTGGTTTAGGAATATTTATCACATAACTACACTTAAACGCAGATCTTTTTAAAATATCTATAACTAATTTAGTATTAGAAATAACATCAACAGTTATATATAAGACTATTCTTGTAACAGAATCAGAAAGAGACCAATTAATAAATTGTTCTGTAACAAAAGCTTTATTAGGCATTATTATTTCTTTACGATCCCAATCAGTAATAGTGGTTGCACGAGTATTAATACAAGTAACATTTCCTGTAAGATTACGAATAGTCACAGTATCACCTATTCTAATTGGTTTTTCAAATAAAATAATTAATCCAGATATAAGATTAGCAAATATTTCTTGTAAACCAAAACCTAAACCTACACCTAAAGCTGCAATTAACCATTGAAATTTCGACCATTCAATACCAATTATAAAAAATCCTATAATTCCTCCAACAAATAAAATAAAATATTTAGTTAACGTTGTAATTGCATAACTAGTTCCAGGAGTTAAATTCAAATGTTGAAGAATAACTAACTCTAATAATGAAGGTAAATTATAAACTAACTGCATAGTAATAACGAATATTAATATAGCAATTAATAAGGATTCTAACGTAATAGGCTTTAAATTCTCTATACCTTGAATGGATGTACTTATATCCCATAACTTTATATTCTCTAAAAAACTAAAAGCTGAATGAATTTTAAACCAAATAGCAATAATAGAAAGTAATGCAATTAAAGTCAATAATGATCTAACTAAACGAAGAGATTGAGCACTAATCGTATCCAAATCTATTAAAGATTCATCTATTTCAAGATTATCACTACTAATCTCACCAGTATCTTCATCATTTCTTATTCTATGCAATAAAATTTCAGTACGTCGTTGTTTAGCTCTATCAAAAGCAATTCGTCTTCTTTGTATTAGCATCCAACGACGAATAATATAATAAATTATTAACAACAAAAACCAAATAAAAACAGAAATCTCTACTCTAATTAACAAATCTTGTGCTGTTGTAAAATATCCAATACACGAAGCTAAAGAAGCTAACAAGGGTATACAAATCATGATATTCCAAAGTATTTTATTAAATAAACTTTTACCTGTACCTTTTTTATTCAAATATAAAAAAATACCAGCACGTTGTAAAGTATAAGTAATGAAACTTAAAATCATACAAAATAAAACAAAACAAAACCTTCCTAAAGTTACGTAATAAAAATGTTCATTCAAATTATTAAAGGTAAATAATAAAATCATCAAAGGAATCATTATACCTATTGTTAAAAAATAATATTTCATGGCACTATTAACTCTAGATAAAGGCCATTTAAAATGAACTATGAATAAACCATTAAATCTAGCAAATTTAGCACTAATCATAAAAACAGACAACAATGGTATCATAGTAATAATACCGTTACCTAAAGCAACTGCAATAGGATATGACCAAGCATATTGAAAACCTAACCCTAAAGAAATACAAAAACATAAAGTAGGTAAAGCTGATAATATGGATAAAAAAGTAACATATAATGTTAAACTAAAATGATCTTTAGTTACCTTGTCAATACACATAGAAGAATAATTAAGAAACTTATCATAATTTTTATTATTAATAATTTTTATTAAAATAAATAATAAAGATATTAAAATTGGAAATAAAGTTTTAATATTACTTAACATTAATAAAAAAGCACTAACTAATTGAATAAATGTATCAGCAGATATAAATTCAATAAAACTATGATAAATATCTATAAAATAATTAATACCAATTGGATTGGCATCCGCTGTCCAATAAAAATATTTATGTACAGATTCCTTAATTTCTTCCGATATATCTTGTAATTTAGCTGTAATTATCTTTAATTTAATTATTTCAATAATATAATTATCACAACCAGCAATCAAATAATTAAGTATTTTTTTTCTAATTTTAAATTGAATTTCAAAAATATCGTGATATCTCTTTAAAAAAAACTTACTATTTTTATTATAATCTTGTTTTGATTGATTTAATAAATTTTCATATAAAAGACGTTGAACACGTACCTCACCTAATTCATTGTCAAATTGAGATAATTTAAAAAATTTAGATAAATTAGCAACTTGACTTCTTAAAGTTTCATTAAATACATTAGAAAAATTAGACCATTGAGATTGTTCTTTTATGGTAAATAATATCTGACGTGATTCAAAAAGTTTATCATGAATAACATCTTGATTAATAAAAATTATATTCAATTTTTTAAACTGATTATTTAAGGATACAAATAATTTTTTATTTAAAACAAAATAATCTTTAATAAAATTAGATAATTTATCATTATAATCGTCAATTAATTTTATTATTTTACTAAATACTTTTTTTATTTCAAATACTATAAACTTATTAAGTTTACTATATAATATCTTTAAATGACCATGTAATTTATCAAATTTTTTTTTATGTAATTCAAATTTAATATGTATTAATTCCTGACGATTATTAGCAGATAATTGTGCCATATCTAATTCATTGACAAGAGCTTTTTGTGCCGAATACTTAGCACAATTAGCAAAATTTTTAGCCTCACTTAAAAAACTAACTTTTTGATCATCCAAATGATAATAAAAATCAAACTTATTAATAAATAATTTTGCTTTAGATAACTGTTTAGGAAATAATAATAAAAATTCATTAATATTTTGAATTTTTTGCTGTGCACGTTCCATAATACTATTTTCTTTTAACAACTGTTGGTTTGTTTGAATAATTTCACGATTCAAATCATTTAAATTAGTATAATTATCAAAAAAATTTATATCAGAAATATTAATAATTTTACGATATAATATTTTTTTTAAATTAGGAAAATCAGTAATTATTTGATGATATCTATTTATACGCTCAATAGAATATTGACGTTCATTTAAGAAATTAAGGGTCATCTGTAATGTTAAAATTAATTCATTTTTATAAGGTAAATTATTAGATATTTTTACAAATTCTAATTTTTGCTTAATATAAGAAATATTCGGAGTACAATCAGCAAAAACTGAAACATTAATAAAAATAATAAAAAATAATAAAAAATTTAAAAACACTTTATTATATAACTCTATTTTAAACAATCATTCAAAATATTATTATTTATAATATTTCCTTTTCCCATAACACTTCCAAAATTAACATTTTTATTCACAAAAATATTTTTTTCTACTTTAATTTTTTTAAATGGAAATAAATTTATTATTGTAGAACCTAACCTAAAATAACCAACTTCTTCACCTTTTAATAAATAAAATCTTGTATTAATATCAAGAGAATTATTAATCCACCGTTTTACCACACCATCCTTTTTATTAAAATTAATAATTTTAGACCAAATAGTTTCAATACTACCAACAAGAGAAGCTCCAATTAAAACTTGTGCTAATAAACCAAATTTAGTGTCAAAATAAAAAATCATTCTTTCATTTTTAATAAATAAATTTGGCAAACTTCTCATAGAAAAAAAACTTACAGAATATAATTTACCAGGAATATACACTACTTCTCTTAACAATCCATCACATGGCATATAAATACGATGACAGGTATACGGTGGAAGATATATAGTTAAAAAACTACCATTTATAAACTTATTCGCCATAATAATATTATCAGCTAATAAAGATGTTAAAGAAAAATAAAATCTTTTTGCTTGAATTAAACTATCATTTTTAATTATTCCAAATTGACTAATAATACCATCTGCTGGAAAAATTAAAGAATTAATATTAAAATCTATAGGTCTAAATTTTCTTAATAATTTTCTTGTAAAAAAATCATTAAAAGTATTATAATGAGATATATTTTGAATTTCAAATTCTAAAATATTAATTTTGTAAAACCAAATAAAAATTTTTATAAATATACTTGTAAATATACCGAGTTTTTTATTAGATAACCATCCAGCAAATTTAGTAAAACATCTAATAGAAAAAAATATATTTAAAAAATATTTAATATAAAAAAACAAATTAATTCTCCAAAACAAATTTAATATAAAATAATAAAATATATTACATAAAAAATTTTAACTAATATTTAACAAACTAAAATTATAATATCTTTACAAAATATATGCTATATATATATAAAAAAATATTTTATAAGAAAAATAAATGTTAAATAAAAAAAATTTAATTTGGATAGATCTAGAAATGACTGGATTAAATCCTGAAATTGATCGTATTTTAGAAATTGCAACAATAATAACAGACTCTAATTTAAAAATTTTAGCAGAAGGACCTAATATAATTATTAAACAAAAAAAAAAAATAATAGATTCTATGAATAATTGGAATAAAAAAACACACAAAAAAAATAAATTAATAAAAATAGTAAAAAATAGTAATTTTAATGAACAATATGCAGAAAAAAAAACAATTGAATTTTTATCAAAATGGATAAAAAAAAATATATCACCAATATGCGGTAATAGTATAGGTAATGATAGACGTTTTTTATATAAATATATGCCAAAATTAGAATCATATTTCCATTATAGATATCTAGATGTAAGTTCTATTAGAGAATTAGCCAAACGTTGGAAACCAGAAATTACAAAATATATAAAATATAAAAATAAACATAGAGCAAAACAAGATCTAAAAAATTCAATAAAAGAACTAAAATTCTATAAAAATACGTTTTTTACATTATAAAAAAAAATTAAATAAACACAATTATTAATTAAAAATAATAAATATATAGATTAAAAAATGAAATAATAATAATTCATATTATTAAAATAAGAGTTTTAATTTAATATAAAAAAAACTTAAGTATATGTGCACATATAAAATAAAATTAATAAACGAATTACAAACATCATTGCTAGGTAAAAAATTATCAAATATATGTTTTAAAAATAAAATTATAATTTACTTAAATGGTGAAATAGGAGCGGGTAAAACAACATTAATAAGAGCATTTATAAAACAAATGGGATATAATAAAATTATAAAAAGTCCAACATATACAATAATTGAAAAATACAATATAAAAAATATTATTTTATTACACATAGATTTATATCGTATAAATAATATACATGAATTAGAAATACTTGGGTTAAATGAATATATTGAAAAATCTTCTATTTGTTTAATAGAATGGCCGAAAAATGGTATTAAATATATAAAAAAACCAGATATAAATATTGATTTATCATATATTGATAATTATAGAAAAGCGAAAATAAAATATAAATCTTTAATAGGAAAAAAAATAATAAATAAATTAATTAATAATAATAATTTTACCAAAATAAAAAATATATATTGATTATATAATAATATTAATACTATATAAATTATAAAACTTAATATTGCTCATAGAAAATTAATTTTAAAAAAATGTCAATAAAACTTTTATCTATAGAATTATCAAGGTATATAGCTGCTGGTGAAGTAATACATAGACCTTTTTCAGTAGTAAAAGAATTAATAGAAAACAGTTTAGACGCAAATGCTACATTTATCAAAATAGAAATAAAAAATGGAGGAAAAAAATTAATACGTATACAAGACAATGGAGAAGGGATAGATAAAAATGAATTATCAATAGCATTAAAAAGATACACTTCAAGCAAAATTAATACTATAAAAGATCTAAAAAAAATAAAAACATTTGGTTTTAGGGGAGAAGCACTAGCTAGTATAAATGCAGTATCAAAAATATCACTAATTTCAAAAACGTCAAAAGATAATGTAGGATGGCAAATTTATGCAGAAGGAGGTAAAATATCAAATATCTTAAAACCAATTGCTCATCCAATGGGGACAACGATTGAAATATCAGATTTATTTTATAATATTCCTATTAAAAAAAATCTTTTAAAATCAGAAAGAACAGAATTTTTATATATAAATGATATTATCAAACAAATAGCATTATCAAAATTTGATATTGATATTTTATTAATAAATAATAATAAAATTATACAAAAATACAAAATTGCATTAAATATAAAAGATAAAGAAAATAGAATTAATAATATATTAGGTGAAAAATTTTTAAATAATAAAAAAAAAATAAAATACAAACATAAAAATGTAAAAGTTACTGGTTGGATATATTTAGAACACACAAATAAAAAAACTGAATATTGTTATGTAAACAATAGGTTAATAAAAAATAAAATTATAAAAAATACCATTACACAAATACAAAAAAAAATATTAAATTCAAATAAAAAAATATCATATATAATATATATAAAAATAAATACAAAAGATATAGATATAAATATACATCCATCAAAATATAAAATAAACTTTAAAAACCCTCTAATTATTTATTATACAATATATAATGCTATAACAAATAAAATAAAATTTAAAATGGATAAAAAATATATCCATAAAAAAAAAAATAAAATAGAAAAAATAAACTTAAACAATAAACTAAAAATAGAAAAAATACTAATTAATAAATCATTGATAAAAGAAAAAATAAAAAAACTTAAAAAAATAAAATTATTAACCAAAATAAATAAAAATCATGTAATTATTAAATATAAAAATAAAATTTTTTTAGTAAACTTAATAAATCTAATAAAAGTATTACAAATAAAACAATTAAATTTAATTAATCAATATAAAATTAAAAAATTAATAATACCTATTAGATTAAAAATTAAAAAATATAAAAAGTATAAAAAATATAAAAAATTATTAAAAAAAATCGGAATTAACTTATATAAAGATAATAAAAGTATAGTAATATATACAACACCTTTAATAATAACAAATAAATATAAAAATTTTTGTATAAAATTACTAAAATTTATTAATACACAAAAAAATATAAACCTAAAAAAAATATTGTTTTGGTTAAAATATTCGATTATAAAAATAAAAAAATATTTTGACCATAAAAAAATATTGAAAGCATTAATAATATTAGAAAAATATAACAAATTAATAAAAAATAATAAAATGAAAATAAAATTTATACAAATAATAAATATTAAAAAATATATAAACAAAATTAAAAATAAAACATGAAAAAAAAAAAAATAATATTTATTATGGGTCATACAAATTCTGGTAAAACAAAATTATCACTAAAAATAAGTAACTTTACACCAATTGAAATCATAAATGTAGATTCCACAGCCGTATACAAATATATGGATATCGGAACAAATAAACCTACAAAAAAACAACTAAAAGAAATCAAACATCATTTGATAGATATAAAAGAACCTACAGAAATTTACTCAGCAGGAGAATTTTTTTATGATGCAAATAAATCGATAAACAATATTTTTAATTTAAATAAAACTCCTGTATTAGTAGGTGGAACAATGTTATATTTTAATATATTAGTAAATGGATTTTCTCCTACTCTACCAAAAGCAAATTACAAAATTAGGAAAAAAATTGAAAAATTATCAAATATTATTGGATGGAACAATTTACATAATAAATTAAAAAAAATAGATTACAAATCATGGGAAAAAATTCATCCAAATGATCATAAAAGAATAACAAGAGCTTTGGAAATATTTTTAATAACAAATAAAAAAATGACAAAAATAAATGATGGATTTAAAAACAAATTACCATATGAAATAATTCAATTTTCATTTAAACCATTAGATAAAAATATATTAAACTTAAAAATTAATGATAGATTAGAAAAAATGTTAAAACTAGGATTAGAAAAAGAAACAAAGAAACTATTCTTTAAAAAAAATATAAATAAAAAATTACCTTCAATAAATAGTATTGGATATAAACAAATGTTATCTTATATATCAGGTGAATTAAATTATGAACAAATGAAAAAAAAAACAATTTATGCAACAAAAAAATTAATTAAACATCAAATAACATGGTTAAAAAAATGGAAAAATATAAATTGGTTAGATAATAAAAAAAAAATGTATAACAATCAAATTAAAAGAATAATTGATATCATAAACAAAAAAAACTAAAAAATAAAAAATAAAACAATATTATTATAAGGAAATAAATATGACATGGAAATATTTAAGTGATAAAAATCCATGGAAAAATAAAAAAAATAAAAAAAATATTCTTAATAACGAAGAAAACAATATATTATTATTTCTCAAATATATAAAAAATAAAATTAATATTAACAAAAATAAAATAATAAAAACTATAGTAATATTAATATTAAGTATATGGATAATTAATGGATTTTATATAATTAAAAAAAATGAAAAAGGAGTATTAATTAGATTAGGTAAATTTAACAAATTAATAAATTACGGAATACATTGGAAAATAACACCAATAGATAAAATATTAATATTTGATAAATCAAAAATATATAAAATAGGTATTTCAAAAACAGAAATAACTTCTGATAAGAATATAATAAATATAAAAATTATTACAAAATATAAAATAATAAATCCCAAAAAATACCTATACACAATAAAAAACATAAATAATTATATAAAAAACTCTATAGAATCAATTTTACTAAAAACAATAACAAATTATAACACTAAAAAAATATTATCTGTAAATAATAATACAATAAAAAATTCAATTTCAAACAAAATAAAAATTTTTTTTATAAAAGAAAATATAGGTATTAAAATAGAAAAAATTAATTTTAAATATATTCAACCTCCTGAGAGAATAAAAAAACTATTTAATGATACTAAAATAGCTAGAAAAAATAAAAAAATATGTATAAATAATGCAATAAATTACGCAAATAAATTAAAAATAAAAACAAATTATAAAATTATAGATATTATAAATAAATCAAAAATATATAAAAATAATATTATCAATAAAGCAGAAAAAGATATGATAAATTTTAACAAAATTCTATCAATATATAAAATATCACCCAAGATAGAAAAAAAAAAAATATATATTGAAACAATGGAAAAAATATTAAAGAAAACATCTAATGTTATAAGCAATAATAAAAATATATTTATATTACATATCAAAAATAAAAAAAATAATATCAAAAATAAAAAAAATAATATCAAAAATAAAAAAAATAATATCAAAAATAAAAAAAATAATATCAAAAATAAAAAAAATAATACACTAAATAATACAATAAATCAAAGATCTTATAATATATCTCGTATTAATAATCGTAAAATTAGGGATAAATAAAATGAAAAAAAAAATTATTTTTTCACTAATAAGTTTAATTATATTAATAACTATTTATTTATCTATTTTTGTAATAAAAGAAGAAGAGCAAGGTATAAAACTAAATTATAATAAAATAATAAATAAAGAAGAAAAAAACACAATATATAACCCAGGTATATATTTTAAAATTCCATTTATAGAATATGTTAAAAAAAATAATACTCTTATTCAAATAACAAATGGTAATATAAATAATATTAATAACGATAAAAATAAATACGATATATCCATAAATTTTTACATAAAATGGAAAATAATAAATCCATATAACTATTATAAAAACACAAAAAAAAATGAAAAACAAATTTTAGATTTAATTAAATTTAAACTAAAAAAAAATATATTAAACAAAATAAACAAGATAAAATTTAAAAAAAACAATAATAAAAAAAATAAACTATATTGTATTAAAATAATTAAACAAATAGAAATAATAAAAAAAATAAATTCAAAAACACCAAAATCAGAAATTGATATTTTTAATAAAAAAAATATAAAACATTATAAAAATTTAGGAATAAAAATAATAAATGTAAAAATAAATAAAATAGAATTTACAAAAAAAATATACAATTTAATATATAAAAATATGGAAATTAATCAAAAAAAATTAATAAAAAATGAGAATATATCTGGAAAAATAAAAGCAATAAAAATAAAATCATATGAAAATAATCAAACAATAAAAAAATTATATGAAGCAAAAAAAAAAGCTATTCTTATAAAAAATGAAGGAGAAATCCAAGCAAATAAAATAATTATTAAAAATATTAAAAAAGATCCAGAATTTTATTACTTTATAAGAAGTTTAAAAGCATATAAAAATATACTTAATAAAAATAAAACAAATATAATTATTTTAGATATAAATACAGATTTTTTAAAATATATGAAAAAAAAATATTAACTTAATAATTTTTTAACTTAATAATTTTATCTAAAGCCTTATTCAAAAGAATAATATCATGATGATATGGCATATTAACATCTCCTAAAAAATCTCTAATAATCAAACGATTTTCTACACCTTTTATATTAGTATCAGGAGTAACAATCAAAGCATCTATCATTTTTCCACCAATATATTTTTCCATTATTAATATCTTTTCAAAAACAGTTAAACTAGAAGCTGCAAGACTAATTTCATTAGATAAATTATCAATAAAAACTACAATAGCTTTTGTATTACTTAAAGATAAAGCTATTTCTTTTACTAATAAAATTGGGATTAAGCTAGTATAAAAACTACCAGGACCGATTAAAATTAAATCAGCTTTATTAATAAATTTTAATCCTTCAATTGTAGAAGATACATCAGGATATAATTTTAAATATTTAGGAGGTAATTTTAAAATATCAATAGCAGTTTCTCCATAAATCAATATATCGTTTTTATCAATTGCTACTAAATCTACAGCTTTTTCAGTCATTGGTATCAAAAAAGATTCTATTTTAAATAAATTTCTAATTATATTTATAACCTCTAAGGGTCTAATACTAAGATTATCTAATGCTTTTAATATTAAATTACCTAAATTATGACCAGACAAATCACCTATACCTTTAAATCTGTAGTTAAATATATTTGAAATAACATTAGATTTATTTATTAATTGATTAAGACAATTTCTTAAATCACCCCATGCAATACCGCCTTCAGATTGTCTAATTCTACCAGAAGATCCACCATTATCACTTGTAACCACTATGCCTGTCAATCTAGAACCTAAATGAGATAAAGAAACCATAACTCTTCCTAAACCATGTCCACCTCCTAAAGCAACTACTCTATTTAAACTTTTTAAATACATATTCATAAATAAATATTCCCAATATATTTATCAAATACATTTATAATATAATTAATAAAAAAATAAAATAATACATTTATTTTATTTAATAAAAAGCTTAAAATAAAAATATACATGTTAATAAAATTATTAAATTGAATTTATTTACAAAAAATTTTTATAGAAAATATATTAATACTAAAATCATAATCAATTACATCGGAAAATACAGTTACAATATTATTTTTAATTTCAAAAAAACTTTGCGAAATAAAAAATTGCTTTTTATCATTATATAAAACAATACCTGATTTAATATATCCTAATAAAGGAGAATGATTTGGATATATACATAACTCACCATAAAAAGACATTACATATATTTTCAATATATTATAAAAAGATAAATTATTTTCAAAACTAAATATATTTAAACTTAACATAATAAAAACTTAATTAACAATTAATATTTTTAAATTTATTTTTAACTTCTTTTATAGAACCTACCATATAAAAACAAGATTCTGGTATATTATCTAAATTACCATCTAATATATCTTTAAATCCTTCAATTGTTTTTTTTAAAGGAACGTATCTACCAGAAATACCAGTAAATATTTTAGAAACATGAAATGGTTGAGAAAAAAATCTTTGTATTTTTCTAGCTCTAGAAACTACTAACTTATCATGTTCAGATAATTCATCCATACCTAAAATAGCTATAATATCTTTTAAATCATGATATCTCTGTAATATAGATTTAACACCAACTGCAATATTATAATGTTTATGACCAACTACTAACGGATCTAATTGCCTACTACTTGAATGTAAAGGATTTACGGCAGGATATATACCTAAAGAAGCAATTTCTCTATCTAAAGTAATAATAGTGTCAAGATGAGTAAAAGTAGTAGCAGGAGATGGATCAGTTAAATCATCTGCTGGAACATAAATAGCTTGAATAGAAGTTATGGAACCATTTTTTGTAGAACATATACGTTCTTGTAAAATACCCATTTCTTCAGATAAAGTTGATTGATAACCAACTGCTGAAGGCATACGACCTAATAAAGCAGAAATTTCAGTTCCAGCTAGTGTATATCTATAAATATTATCTATAAAAAATAAAACATCATTACCATCATCACGAAATTTTTCAGCTATAGTTAAACCAGATAAAGCAACTCTAAAACGATTACCTGGTGGTTCATTCATTTGACCATAAATTAAAGATACTTTATCTAAAACATTACAATCTTTCATTTCATAATAAAAATCATGACCTTCTCTAATACGCTCACCTACACCAGTAAAAACTGAATAACCAGAATGTTCAATAGCAATATTTCTAATTAATTCCATCATATTAACAGTTTTACCAACACCAGCACCACCAAATAACCCAACTTTACTTCCCTTCGATACCGGACATATTAAATCAATTATTTTTATACCAGTTTCCAAAATATCTATAGAACTAACCAATTCCTTATAATTAGAAGAAAAATTATGAATAGAACGATATTCTATATTTTTATTAGTATTATTAATATTTTTATCGTTAGAATATATAAATTCACCTAATACATTCATTATTTTACCTAAAGTAATTTTACCTACAGGTACTTGTATAGGTTTACCAAGATCTATAACCTTTAAACCCCTACGAATACCATAAGAAGATCCCATAGCAACTGTTCTTACTATTCCATTCCCTAAATGCTGTTGTACTTCTAAAAATAAATTTAATTTTTTAAGTTTTAAAGCATTATAAATTGTTGGAATATATTCTTTAGAAAATTCAACATCAATAACTGCACCAATAATTTGAACAATTTTACCAATTACCATTCAAACTCCTAAAAATAAAAAAAATAAATAACAATAAATGAAGAACCTGAAACTATTTCCGTTAATTCTTGTGTTATTTTATTTTGCCTAATATTATTATAAATTAATCTTAATTTTTTTATAAAATTGATACTGTTGTCTGTAGCATTTTTCATAACTAAAGCACGAGATGACTGTTCACTCAACATATTTTTTAAAATTGAACAAAAAATATTTGATTTAACATATTTAAATATTAGATCATTCAAAATTTTTTCTATTCTAAATTCATATATATAATTCCATTTATGATATAAATCATTATATAATTTAATATCTAAAGATAATGGTAAAATAGTATTTAGTAAGGGTATATAACACATATTATTTTTAAACTTATTATATGCTAGATATAATCTATCTATTTTTTTATTAACATATAAATCAATCAAAATATTAGTAATATTAGTTAAATCAGATAATAATAAATTATGATTAATATTAATCAAATAATCAATAATATTAAATCCTAATTTAGCAAAATAAAGATAACCTTTGTTACCAATTATTATTAAATCAATTTCAATATTTTTTTTTAATAGATATTGAATTTTCAATAATATTTTATCAAAAAGTTTTAAATTTAGATTACCACATAAACCTCTATCAGAAGAAATAATAAAAAAAACAACACGTTTAATTTTTCTTTTCATCGAATATAATTGACTATATTCAAAATTTTTCATAGTAATAACATTAATTATATTATATATATTATTAATAAATGGATTTATATTATTAATTCTTCTTTTTATTTTAATAATTTTAGTAATTGCAACCATTTCCATTGCTCTGGTAATTTGTTTTGTTTTTTGAATAGCAGATATTTTATTATTTATTATTTTTAAATTATTCATAAAAAATAATGAACCTTAATTTTAAAAACGACGTTTTATAAAAAATAATTACTTTATTAATATTCTATACTTTTAAATAATGTTACAATATTAGTGATTTCATTCTTTATTTTTAAATCAAATTTCATATAAACATTAATTTTTTTTAGTAATTTATTATGATGTTTTTCAAAATATTTTAACAATTTTTGTGTAAATAATATTATTTTATTTAATGGAATATCACTAATAAAATTATAATTAATTAAAAATAATATTATAGATTGATGTGCTATTGACATTAAATCATATTGTTTTTGTTTCATTAATTCTATAATTTTTTCACCATTAGATAATATTTCCCGAGTTGATAAATCTAAATCACTTGAAAATTGAGAAAAACTATACAATTCTCTATACTGTGCTAATGAAGCACGTATACCAAAAGATAATTTTTTAATAATATCAGTTTGTGCTGATGAACCTACACGTGATACTGATAAACCTGGATTAATTGCTGGTCTAATACCTGAATTAAATAAATCTGTTTCTAAATAAATTTGTCCATCAGTTATTGAAATAACATTAGTCGGTATAAAAGATGATATATCACCAGATTGAGTTTCAATTATAGGTAGAGCAGTTAATGATCCAGTTTTATTTTTTATTTTACCCTTAGTAAAATTTTCAACATAATTAGAATTTACTTTAGCAGATCTTTCTAATAAACGAGCATGTAAATAAAATACATCTCCAGGAAAAGCTTCTCTACCTGGAGGTCTACGTAATAATAATGATATTTGTCTATATGCAATAGCTTGTTTAGACAGATCATCATAAACAATTAATACATCTTCTCCACAATCTCTGAAATATTCACCCATGGTACAACCAGTATATGGTGCTAAATATTGTAAAATTGCTGATTCAGCAGCTGTAGCAGATATTATAATTGTGTTACTTAATGCATCATATTTTTTTAAACAACTAACAATATTTATTACACTAGATATTTTTTGCCCAATTGCAACATATATACATTTAACATTTAATGACTTTTGATTAATTATAATATCTATAGCTAATGAAGTCTTACCAGTTTGTCTATCACCTATAATTAATTCTCTTTGTCCTTTTCCAATAGGTATCATTGAATCAATAGATTTATAACCAGTATGTAAAGATTCATTTATTTTATAACGATCAAAAATTCCAGGAGCTTGTTTTTCTACAGGTAAATATATATCACTTATAATAGAACCTTTACCATCTATAGCTTCTCCAAAACCATTTAACACTCTTCCTAGAAGATTATTACCAACTGGAACTTCTAAAAGTTTTCCAGTAGATTTAACTTTCATTCCTTCTTTTAAATGTTTATAATCTCCTATAACAACAGCATATACTGAATCAAATTCTAAACTTAAAATCATAGAATATGAATTATCTATTTCAAGAATTTCTCCATACATAACATTATACAAACCATGTATACGAATAATTCCATCATAAATAGATACAATAATACCTTTATCATATTCTTCATTATTAATATTTAAATTTGAAATACGTTTTTTTATTATTTCACTAATTTCTGTAAAATTTAATATCTGCATTTTTATTCTCTAAAGCATACCTTTTTTTAAGATATTTAATTTGTTTAATAAACTTCCATCTAATATTAAATTTTCAATATTTATAATTATTCCGGCAAATATAAACCTGTTAATTTTACAATTTATTTTAATATTACCAGTAATTTTTTTACTAATAATTTTCCTAATATTAAATAATTGAGATTTATTTAATTTATATGCTGATTCTATATTAACTATTATATTATTTTTATATTGATCGTGTAATTTTACAAATTGTTTAAATATATAAGGTATAATTATTAAACCACGATTATATAATACTATTTTAATAAAATTTTTAAAATCAAAACTAATATAATTATCTAATAAATTAATTAAAACATCAAATTGTTCTTTAGTAGAATGATGATTTAAAAAAAAACTATTCATTTTATTATTATTTATTATATTTGTTGTTAACTTTAACATATTATGCCAATATAATGTACATTTGTTTTTTAAAGAATATGAAAAAATTGCATTTGCATATATTTTAGATAAAGTAATATAATTACGCATAAATATCATATTTTTTTAAAGATGAAATAAATTTATTAACAATTTTTTTATTAATATTAGCATCCATAGATTGATTTAAAATTTTTTCTAAACAATATATTACTAATAATACAGTTTCTTTACGTAATTTTTCTTTTGTAATTTCATATTCATTTTCAATTTTTAAATATGATTCTTTAATTATTTTTTTTTGTTCTTTAATTATTTCTAATTTTGTTTCTTCTAAGATGTCTATTTTATCTTTATTTGTTTGATCAAGTATTAGTTTACAAGTTTTTTTAGTTTCATTTATTTCATTTATAGTTTGCATTTTAATTTTAGATAATTCAATTTTAGCTTTATCAACAGACAATATAGCGTTATATATTTTTTTTTCACGTTTATTTATAGAATCAATTATAGGAGGCCATATATATTTCATACAAAAAAAAATAAATAATAAAAAAGAAATTATTTCTCCAAATAATGTTGAATTAATATTCATATAATTTAACCTATTAATATTTTTTTAATAAATATTTGTTATTTAGAAGCTGAAAATATTAAATATAATGATAATCCTACAGAAATCATAGGTATCGCATCTATTAAACCCATAATTATAAAAAATTGATTACGTAATAAAGGAACTAGATCTGGTTGTCTAGCAGATCCTTCAAGAAATTTATTACCTAAAATAGCAATACCAATAGCAGCGCTTATAGAAGCGAATCCTATAATAATTGCTGCAGAAATATAATGTATAGTTAAATTTTCCATATTAATCCTTATTTATAAATTCAGTTTTTATAAAATTTAATTTTTTTTTAAAGACATCGATAAATAAACTATAGTTAGTATCATAAAAATAAAAGATTGCAAAAAAATTATTAAAATGTGAAAAATAGCCCAAGGTACACTTAATATCCATTGTATCCACCATGGAACAAATCCAGAAATTAAAATAAAAATTAATTCACCAGAATATATATTACCTAAAAGCCGCAAACTTAAAGACATTGGAATAGATAACAGAGTAGTAATTTCTAACAACAAATTAATCAATATAAATAAAGGATTATTAAATGGATGTAAAAATAATTGTTTAATAAAAAAAATAAATCCCTGATATTTTATTTTAGAATAAATTATTAATGAAAATACAACAAGAGAAATAGCTAAAGTTACATTAATATCACTTGTAGGAACAGCTCTTAAATAATTTATTTTAAAAAATAATTTAAAAAATAATGGTAATAAATCTACAGGTAACAAATCCATAAAATTCATTAAAAATATCCAACTTAATATAGTTAATGAAAGTGGAGCAATTAATTCTTTTTTACCAATATAAATAGAATTAATATTAGTTTGAATAAATTTAACAATAATTTCAATAATTATTTGTAACTTATTAGGAAATTTATTATTAAAACTATTATTTATAACAAATTTAAAAAATAATATAAATAAAATTCCTAAAAAAAAAGAAAAAAAATAACTATCAATGTTAAATATCCAAAAATTAGATGAATTTACACTAGAAGATATTAATTTAAATGAACGCAAATCAAGTTGAAGATATTTTAAATGATGATTTATATAATCTTGTGAAATTAATTTTTTTTTATCAATCATATTATAATACATTATTTCAATTTATGTAAAAAATATATAAATATTATTTATTTAATCTTAAAAAAATAAAAAAAAAATGCAAGATAATTTTTTCTAAAATGTTCAAATAAAATATATTTTAATGAAATATATTATAAATTATTATTTATATATTTTAAAATTTTAGATAAATTTAAATTTTTTAAGATAAATTAATAAGACAGATATTGCAGCTGGTGTTATACCAGAAATACGGGATGCTTGTCCTATTGAATAAGGTTTATATTTTTTAAATTTAAAAATTATTTCATTTGATAAACCCGGCATTTTATCATATTCAATATTATTAGGAATTAAAATTTTTTCACTATTTAATTGTCGTGCTATTTCTTTTTCCTGTCTAAGAAGATATCCTTTATATTTTATTTGAATTTCAACTTGTTCAGCTGCTTTTATATTATTTATCTTGAAGTTTATTTCTTTTAAATTGCATAATTGGTTAATAGTTATATTTGGTCTTTTTAATAATTTTTCTATAGTAGTGTTTTCTTTTATTTTAATTTTAAGTTGATTTTCAATATTTGAATTAAATGGAATTATTGTATTTTTAAATTTTTGTTTTTCTAATTCTATGTTTTTTAATTTCTTATTAAATTTAATCCATCTTTTTTCATTTATTAGACCAAATTTTTTACCAATATTAGTCAATCTTAAATCAGCATTATCTTCTCTTAAAAGAAGACGATATTCAGCACGAGAAGTAAACATTCTATATGGTTCAGTAATTCCACTTGTACATAAATCATCAACCATAACTCCTATATAAGATTGACTACGTTTAGGAATCCATGGTTTCATTTTTAATATATATAGTGCAGAATTAATTCCAGCTAATATACCTTGAGCAGCTGCTTCTTCATATCCAGTAGTTCCGTTTATCTGACCTGCTAAAAATAATCCTTTTATATTTTTATTTTCTAAATTTGGTTTTAAATCAATTGGATCAAAAAAATCATATTCAATTGCATATCCATCATAAATTATATTTGCTTTTTCCAAACCTTTTATAGAACGAATCATATCTAATTGAATGTTATTTGGTAAACTTGTTGATATCCCATTAGGATAAACAAGATTACTATCAAATCCTTCAAGTTCTAAATATATTTGATGAGATTTTTTATTATAGAATTTAATTACTTTATCTTCTATTGATGGACAATATCTAGGTCCTAAACTGTTAATATTTCCATTATAAATGGAACTTTTGTGTATATTATTTTTTATAATTTCATGTGTTTTTTCATTAGTTTTAGTTATATAACATGGAATTTGTTGGATTTCTTTTTTTTTGTCATTCATAAAGGAAAAAAATGGTATAGGAGAATCACCTTTTTCCATTTTTAATTTATTAAAATCAATTGATTTTTTTTCAATACGTGGTGGAGTACCTGTTTTTAATCTTTTAGTATTAAAGGATAAACTTTTTAAATATTTTGCTAAAAGAATAGATGATTTTTCTCCAAATCTACCTGCATTATAACTATAATTTCCTATATGAATTTTACCGTTTAAAAATGTTCCAGTTGTTATTATTACTGATTTAGAAAAAAATTTTGTATCATTTTCCATTATTATTCCCTTAACGGAATAATTTTTTATAATTAATTTTTTTACAATTCCTTTTATGATAGTTAGTTTTTTTTCTTTATTTAATTTTTTTATTATATTTTTTTTATATATATATCTATCTACTTGTGCTCTTGTTGCTCTTACAGCATAACCTTTGCTGGAATTTAAAGTTTTAAAATTTATTCCAGCATTATCAGTGGTATATCCCATTATACCTCCTAAAGCATCTATTTCTTTTACTAAATGTCCTTTTCCTATACCACCTATAGATGGATTACATGAAAGAGTTCCTATTTTATTTTTATTTATAGTTATTAATAATGTTAAACATTGCATTTTAGATGATGATAATGCAGCTTCTATTCCTGCATGTCCTCCTCCAATTACAATTATATCGAATTTATTTTTAATCATTTTTTATTTTTTTAATTTTAAATATATTTCTAATACTACATACATATTATTAATATATATATTATTATTATTATTATTATTATTATTATTATTATTATTATTATTATTATATATCATTTATTGTTAATAACTTTTGTTTTTGTTTAAGCTATATACTCTTGTTATTCATATTAATTGTTAATAACCTGTTAATAACTTGTTAATAACTTATCAATAATTGTTAATAACTTATCAATTATTGTTAATAACTTGTTAATAACTTATCAATAATTGTTAATAACTTATCAATAATTGTTAATAACTTGTTAATAACTTATCAATAATTGTTTAATAATTGTTAGTAATTTGTTGATAACTATTTTATATATTATGATAATATATTTTTTTTCGGCGAGGGAGGATTTGAACCTCCGACCCACTGGTCCCAAACCAGTTGCGCTACCAAGCTGCGCTACTCACCGTATCAGATTAATTTTATTATATCATATTTTATGATTAAATTTTTTTGTTATAATGTTTGTTTATTATTGTGATATTGTTAAATTTATAATTTTATTTTTGACGTTATATATCATTTTATAATGTATTTATATTTATTTTTTTATATATTTATAATTTATTTTTATATTAGTTCATTAATTGTTTTCCCTAATATGTAAAATTTATTTTTTTTTAAATTTAATATTAAATAAAATTATTTTAATAATTTTATATTTGATTATTACATATAATAGGTTATTATTTTTTTTATAAAATTTTTTTGTTAAAAATAAATTTTTAAGATATAATATATTATTGTTTTTATTTTTTAAAATTTTATAATTAAAATGTTTTTATTTTTAAATTTTATTTAATAATATTTATTTATTAAATTATATTTTTTTTTAGGTTTTTTGATGTAGTTAATATTTTTATTTATTTATGGTATTTTATTAAATTTTTTTATACATATTTAATTAATGTGATTATATAGTTAAAGATGATATTTTAATTATTTGTAATTATTTTGTTACATATTTTAATTTATTAAAAGGTATATTATGTTAGGTACTTTAATATAATTAAGTTTAAATTAATAAAATAGAATGTTTATGAGGTTTTAATTTATATTATATGTTCAGTTTTAATAAGGAAATATTTTTATATATTAATGCTACTCCTAGTTCTTCTTTTTTATTGATAAATTTGTCTATTTTTCTTGCAAAATATATAATATACTCTATACCTATATTTGTAATTTATAATTGGTTTTTTGTTAATGAATTTAATGTTTATTTTAAACATGAATTGGTTTTAAAGTCTATACTTGGGATAATTTATTCTTTATTTTATTCTTTGATTTTTGGTAAGATTTATCCATCTAATAGACCTGTTTTTGAAAATTTTGGGTATTGTTATTTTGTTGAACATGCATTCAATCAATCATATCCTAGTCATCATGGTTCTGTTGCATTTACTTTTTCTTTTATACTTATAAAATTACGGTTGTTTAAATGTGGTATATTATTTTTGTTAATGTCTTTTTTTATTTCTTGGTCTCGTATTTATTTAGGATTACATTGGCCTATTGATATATTAGGTAGTATTTTTATTGGTTTTTTAGTAATTATTTTTTCAGATTTTTTTTGGAAGTTTTATAAAAATTTTTTAATTTCTTTTTCTGTTAAGATTCACAATTTTTTGTTTTTTATATTTTTTAATAAGAATTTTTATTGATTCATTTTTTTTTTATTAAATATTTTAGGATGATATTATTTATGTTTATGTTTATATTTTTTTTATGTTTTTTTATATTAGTTATTTTTTGTTCTATTATTAAGATTACTCCTCAAGGGTTTAAATGGACTGTTGAGAGATTTGGTCGTTATATTAAAATTTTTAATCCTGGTTTAAATTTATTAATACCATTTGTAGATAGGATTGGCAGGAGAATTAATATGATGGAACAAGTATTAGATATACCATCACAGGAAATCATATCTAAGGATAATGCTAATGTTACAATAGATGCTATTTGTTTTATTCAAGTTATTGATGCTGCAAAAGCTGCATATGAGGTTAGTAATTTAGAACGTTCAATAATAAATCTTGCTATGACAAATATTAGAACTGTTTTAGGTTCAATGGAATTAGATGAAATGTTATCTCAAAGAGATAACATTAATACTAGGTTATTACATATAATTGATCAAGCTACAAATCCCTGGGGTGTAAAAATTACTCGTATAGAAATTAGAGATGTTAAACCTCCAGCAGAATTGGTTAAAGCTATGAATACACAAATGAAAGCTGAGAGGACTAAGCGAGCTGATATTTTAGCTGCTGAAGGAATTAGTCAAGCAGCTATTTTAAAGGCGGAAGGTAATAAACAATCTCAGATATTGAAAGCTGAAGGTGAAAAACAAGCTGCATTTTTGCAAGCTGAAGCTCGTGAAAGAGCAGCTTCAGCTGAAGCAACAGCTACTAAAATGGTATCTGAAGCAATCCTAAAGGGTGATTTACAGGCAATTAATTATTTCATCGCTCAAAAATATATAAGTGCCATTAAAAAAATTGGTGAATCTAATAATAGTAAAATAGTTATGATGCCATTAGATACCACAAATGTTTTAGGTTCCATTTATGGTATTAATGAATTAATTAAAAAAAAATGAATAATATATAAAATAAAAGATATTTATTTTTATATTTTTAATATAAGATTTTTTATTATAATTTATTTTAGTTTAATAAAATCTTTATCTATTTCTAAATATTATTCTACCTTTCGATAAATCATATGGTGTTAGTTCCACTATAACTTTGTCGCCTGTTAATATTCTTATATAATTTTTTCTCATTTTACCTGATATATGAGCTGTTATTATATGTTCATTTTCTAATTTTACTTTGAACATAGTATTAGGTAATGTATTAATTACTATACCTTGCATTTCAATGTTTTTTTCTTTTGACATTTTTTTTCCTAATTATATAAATAATTTATTTTTTATTTTGTTTAATTTGTTATTAATCAATAAAATTTATGTAATTCATATAAGGTTTAAGTACGTCAGGTATTTTAATACTTTTATCTTTTTGTTGATAATTTTCCATAATAGCCGCTAGTGTTCTTCCTATAGCTAAACCTGATGCATTTAGTGTATGAACAAATTCTATTTTTTTAAATTTATTTTTGTATCTAGTTTTTATTCTTCTTGCTTGAAAATCTAACATGTTAGAACATGATGAAACTTCGCAATAGGTATTATTACTTGGAAACCAAACTTCTAAATCATAGGTTTTTGTAGCACAGAAACCCATTTCTTTACTACATAATAGTACTTTTCTATATGGTAAAATCAACATTTTTAATATTTTTTCAGCATGTGAAGTTATTTCTTCTAGTGCTGAGTTAGATTTATTTGATTCTACAATTTGTACTAGTTCAACTTTATCAAATTGATGAGTTCTAATTAGTCCTTTATTTTTTTTTCCATATGATCCTGCTTCTAGACGAAAACAAGGTGTATGTGTTGTTAGTTTTATTGGTAGTTTTTTTTTTTCTAAGATAGTTTCTCTATATAAATTTGTTAATGGTACTTCACCTGTTGGTATTAAAGTATATTTTTTTGATATTTTTATTTCATTTATTTTTTTTATGTGAAATAAATCTTTATCGAATTTAGGTAGTTGTCCTGTTCCATATAAACAATTATTATTTGTTAAATATGGTACATATATTTCTTTATATCCATGTTCATTTATATGTAAATTTAACATAAATTGGCTTAATGCTCTATGTAATTTTGCTAGTTTACCTTTTATAATTACAAATCTAGATCCTGATATTTTATTTGCTTTTTTTATATCAAACCAATTATTAAATTCTCCTAATTTTATATGATCTAATATTTTATATTTTATTTTTGGTTTATTCCCCCATTTTGTTATTTCTTTGTTTAATTTTCCTATTGGGATATCATCTGCTGGTAAATTTGGTATTTTTATTAATAATTTTGTTATTTTATTTTTTATTTTATTTAATTTTATTTTATTTAATTTTATTTTTATATTATTTTTTTTAATTTTTTTAATATTAAATATAAATTTTTGATTAATTTTTTTTTTTTTTGATATTATATTATGTTCGTGTTGTAGATTTTCTGTTTCTTTTTGCAATTTTTTTCTTTTTTTTTCTAATGTAATTAATTTATTTACATCAAGTATAAACCCTCTTTTATTTAATTTCTTTTTGAATAATTCTTTATTTTTTTTTAGTTTTTTTAAATCTATCATATTTTTAATTATTTTTATATTTTGTTTGAAATAAATAATTTTATATTTATTATAAATTAATTTATTTCTTTATATTTATATATTTTTTAATTTTTTAATTTTTTATTTATTATTTTTTGTATATGAGGTTATTATATGGATATCTATTTATTGTTCAATAATAATTTTTTAAATTTTTTATTTTTTAATATTTATTTTTTACTGAAATAATATTTTATTTTAATTATAAATTTTAGTAATTTATTTAAAATTAAAAGTTTTATTTTTTAATGTTTTATTTATTTTTTTGATTTTTTGTATTTATTTTTTTATATTTTTATTTAGAGAAATATTTTATAGGATATATCTTATGTCAAAATATAGTAAATTAATAATTTTAGGGTCAGGACCGGCTGGATATACTGCTGCTTTATATTCATCTAGAGCAAATTTAAATCCTATAATTATTACTGGTTTAAATAAAGGTGGTCAATTGACAACAACAAATAATATTGAAAATTGGCCTGGTATAATTAATCCAATATCAGGAACTGATTTAATGAATAATATGCATGATCATGTAAAAAGATTTAATGTTGAAATTATTTATGATCATATAAGTTCAGTTGATTTTTCTTCTAAACCTTTTTTTTTGCAAGGAGATTACCAATCATATATTGCTGATTCTGTTATTGTAGCTACTGGAGCCAATCCTCGTTCTATAGGTATATCATCTGAAAAACGCTTTTTAGGTAAGGGTGTTTCTAGTTGTGCAACATGTGATGGTTTTTTTTATAAAGGAGAAAAAGTTGCTGTGATAGGTGGTGGTAATGTTGCTATAGAAGAGGTTTTATATTTATCAAATATATGTAATCATGTATATTTGATTCATCGTAGAAATTATTTTACTGCTGAAAAGATTTTATTAGATCGTTTAAATATTAAAATAAAAGAAGGTAAAGTTACGGTTTATTTTAATTATATTTTATATGAAATATTAGGTAATGACAATGGTGTTAATGGTATTTTAATCCATTCATCTAAAGAAAATAATAATGATTTAAAATTAGATATTTCTTGTGTATTTATAGCTATTGGATATATTCCTAATACTAAGATTTTTTCAAAACAATTAATTTTAGAAGATGGTTATATTAAGGTTAAATCTGGTTTATATGGTTTTTATACGGAAACTAGTATTAGTGGTGTTTTTGCTGCTGGTGATGTTATAGACAGGGTATATCGACAAGCAGTAACGTCAGCTGCAACTGGTTGTATGGCAGCATTAGATGCTGATAAGTATCTGAATATTTAAAAAGTTTGTTTATTTATATTAATTTTTTTTTATTTTATTATTTTTTAAAATCATTCGAAAATAAAAATAATAAAATATATAATTTTAGTTCTAATTATTCGATTTTACTAAAATAAGTATTATATTAGGTAAGATTAAATTTAGATAATTATAATAGTTTTGATTATTCTATTATATTAATCTTACATAGAAATAAATAATTTTATAATATGGCTAAAAAAAATTTGAATTTAATTTAATATGTTTATTTAATATATTATTTTACTATAAAATATTATTTTTATAATAGTGTTTTAAGTAGTTGTTTTATTGCTATAACTATGAATTTATTTAGTGATATATATTTATTGTTTATAGCAACAGTATTTATAATTCATATTTTGTTTTTTGTTAAGGTAAATACTTTATTTAGTTAAATTAATTAATGTTATATTTAATTTTAATAATATTTAGTTTATTATATTAATATGTGATTTAAAATTAAATAGATAATTTAGTTTTGTTTATTATTATCTTAATTAAAAATATATGCTATATCAATTAATTAATAATTTAATTTTTCAGATAAGTTTATTATATTTTATTATTTTTTTTTATGTACTTTCGAAAAAAAAATGAATATTTATAGTTATAGCTTAATTTATTTTAGTGCATAAAGAAGTTTGAGTATATTAAACTAATTTAGTTATTATACATAGTTATTTAATTAAAGATGTTAATTATTATATTTATTTTATATTCAATTATTATTTGTTACTAAAAAATAATTTTGTATTTAATGTACCTTCAGTTTTTTCTTAGTATATATTTGGATTAGTATTAAAGTGGTTTATTAATTAGAGTGGACATCATAAATATCAGAGATAAATTAAATTAAAGATAATTTATTATATAAAATTAAATGATATATTTACACTTTAATTTAAATTTTCAGGTTTGTATTTTTAAATGATTATAAATTAGTTGTTAATTTTAGATCATCTATATATAATATTATTTTTGATAATTATATAAAGAAATTAGACTAATTTCTTTATAAATTTTAAATAAAAAATTGGTAATTAATTAAATTTATTTAATATTTCATTTTTAAGATTGTTTAATTTATATTATTAATGAATACATTAAGATATTTTTATTTTTTTATTTTATTTTTATAATTATTAAATAATTATAATTTTTAATAGTATTTATAATGATAAATAAATTTGTTCCTGTAATAACAATTGATGGTCCGTCTGCATCTGGTAAAAGCACTATTTGTAAAATTGTTTCAAAAATATTAGGATGGAATATACTTAGTTCAGGATTAATTTATAGGAGTTTTGCTTTTTTTTTAAAAAAGAATAAAATAGAAAAATATATTTATCAAGATTATAATTTGTTGATAAGATATCTAAATATATTTATTTATAAGGATGTATTCTTTTATTTTTTAAAAGATAACAATATATTTAATCAAATTTATACATCTGAAATTGATAATATTGCTTCTAAGCTATCTGTTTATTATTTTGTTCGTAAGTTATTATTGCCTTATCATTATTTTTTTAGAAAGCTTCCAGGTTTAGTAGCTGATGGTCGTGATATGGGTACTATAGTATTTCCAGACGCTAATATAAAAATTTTTATTGATTCTAATATTAATATTCGTGTAAAACGTCGTATGCTACAATTGCAAAAAAATAATATTTATGTTAGTTTTAATAGTTTAAAGTATTTGATGAAAGATCGTGATGATCGTGATTGTAATCGTTTTTATGCTCCTTTGTATTGTTCTAATGATATGTTTATAATAGATTCAACGTTATTATCAATAGAACAAGTGATTGACAATGTAATGCAATATGTGTATAAAAAATTACACTAAT